>JASHUE010000096.1:0-9851 GCA_030040195.1 Streptosporangiaceae bacterium
CGCGGGCGTCCACTTTCTCATGAGGCCTCCCACCTCGCGGTGCCACGGACATGCCGCATCTCCGGCAGCGGGCACCATCGCTCGGGTGACACAACTCCGTACGAATGCCATCTTGATTGCCGGTGTCCAACCCGCCAAGGCCGAGCGGAAAGTGCGCACAAAATCCGTCGCATAGTGTTCACAACGCGCAGAAAGACGGCGCACGAGTGCGCGGCGTCCGGCCCGCCGGCTACCGAGCGCAGATGACGCGGCAGCCCTGGCGCCGGATCGGCTCGAGTTTGTTCTCCGAGGCCCGGACGTCGGTGATCAGTACGTGCACCTCGGACATCCGGCAGACCTGCGCCAGCGTGACCCGGCCGACCTTGGTCGCGTCGGCAAGCACGATCCTTTTGCGGGCCCGCCGGAGCAGCATCGCGTTCACCCGGGCCCCGGCCGGGTCGTAGTTCGTGCATCCTGCCTCGGCGTCGACCCCGTCGACGCCGAGGAACGCGACGTCGATGTTGTACTCGGACAGGAACGCCTCCGCGCTGTGGCCGACCGACTCCTGGCTGCTGCCGCGCACCTCGCCGCCGGCCACGAAGACTCGCAGCCGGGGGTTGCTGACCAACTCGACCGCTACGTTCAGCGCGTTCGTCACGACCGTGAGGTCCTCCCGGTCGCGCAGCAGCCGGATGAACTGCGCCACCGTCGTACCACCCGTCGTTCCGATCACCCTCGCGTCGGCAACGAACTCAAGCGCGCGCCGGGAGATCTGCTGTTTCTCTCGCAGGTCCTGGGTCGTCTTGTAGCTGAGCGGCAGGTCATTGAACGCCGCGTGCACGGTTGCGCCGCCATGGGTCCGGCAGACCAGCCGCTGCCGCTGCAGGGCCTCCAGGTCGCGTCTGATGGTCGCTCGGGACACGCTGAACTCGGCCGCGAGCGAAGGGACGTCGATCTGGCCGCGCTTGACCACCTCGGACACTATGTAGTTCAACCGGTCGCGACGATGCACTGCTGACAAGGGATGCGGTGGCCGGGCCGGCCTGCGCTTCCCGCCCTCATTTCATCGGGTCAGATGCCTGCGGATTCTGGTGGCTGGCCTGGCCCGAATCTGACCGCGACCCGGCTGGCCAGCCCCATGCGGTCACATCTCACGCAATGGCGCCGTAACGGCGACGCTTGAGATGTGATCACACGTGTCGTATAGTCGTTTAAAGTAGACTAGATCGTGCATTATAGCTGAGCAAGATGTGCGCACTTTGAGGTTCGGGAGCGCACTTTTCTTTGGGGTTTCCGCCCGCGCCGCGCTGGCGGCAGCCGGAGCGGTGCGAGCGAGCTGGCCCCCGGCGGGGCGCCCCGGCAGGGGTCGGCGAAGGGACTGCCAGTGCAGGGACGTCAGCCGTACGTGCTCGCGGAGATTGCCAGCCAGCCTGACTGCTGGTCTCGGGCACTGGACTCGGTGGCCGATGCCGCGACGATCCTGCCGGGTCGCGGCGAACGTGTCGCACTCATCGGCTGCGGCACGTCTTGGCACGTGGCGACCGCGATAGCAGTCGCGCGACAGGTGGCGGGGCTGGGCCAGACCGATGCGTATCCCGCCTCGGAGTTCCTGACGTCCGGCCTTGATGCTCGTCGTTACGACACGGTCATCGCCGTCACCCGCTCGGGCACCACCACCGAGGTGCTCGACGCCCTGCAGGGCCTGCCCAGCTCAGTGCGCAAGATTGGCATCACCGCCGATGCCGCCACTCCGATCGCGGAGGCTGCAGATCAGCTGCTCGTGCTCGACTACGCCGACGAGCAATCGGTGGTCCAGACGCGGTTCGCCACGACTGTCCTGACTCTGGCGAGGGCCTACATCGGGCACGATCTGCAGCCCGTCATCGAGCAGGCGAGGGCGGCGCTCGCGGCCGACGTTGACCCGCGCCTCCTGAACCGCGCGCACTATGTGTTCCTCGGCCGCGGCTGGGCCATCGGCGTAGCGCGCGAGGCGGCGCTCAAGGTGCAGGAGGCCGCCTCGGCGTGGAGCGAGGCGTATCCCCCGATGGAGTACCGGCACGGGCCCATCGCCGCCGCCACGGAGAACTCGGTAGTGTGGCTGCTCGGCGCAGCAGGGGATGCCGCGCTCGCCAGCGACGTCAGGCGCACAGGCGCCACCGTCATCACGGGGGACACCGACCCGCAGGCCGAGCTTGTGACCGCCCAGCGCGTCGCCGTCACCACGGCCGAGATCCGCGGCCTTGACCCTGACCGCCCCCGGTTCCTTGATCGTTCCGTCGTGCAGGCCGGAAGCAGCGGCGCGCGGGCGGCTACTTGACCGAACCCGCGGTGACGCCCTCGACGATGTAGCGGTTCAGTATCAGGGCCAGGACGCCAGGGACTGCGGCTGCCAGCACGCCGCAGGCCATCATCAGCGTGAACGGGACGATGCGCTGCTGGTTCAGCGCCGCGACGATGACCGTGACCGGCTGGGTGCTCAGGTCGGTCGTCAGCACCAGCGGGAACAAGAACTGCGCCCAGCCAAGCAGGAAGGCGATGATGGCCGCGGCTGCAATTCCGGGCATCGCGACCGGGACCACTACGCGAAGCAGGGCCCGCATGGGAGAGGCGCCATCCACGAACGCCGCTTCCTCAAGCTCTCGCGGGATGCTGTTGAAGTAGTTGTAGAGGATCCAGATTGCCAGCGGCAGGAACCCGGAAGTGTAGACCAGGATCACCGCGATGTAGGTGTTCACCAGTCCGAGGCTGGCCATGATCCGGTACAGCGGTATCAGCGTGGCGTAGGCGGGCAGCAAAAGCGTGGCCAGGACGCTTACGAAGATCGTCCGCTTGAACCGGAACTCCAGCCGGGCGAAGGCGTACGCCGCGAAGACGGCGATCACGATCGTCAAGATCATCGCCCCGCCCGACTCGATCGCGGAGTTCAGCAGCGATCGGCCGAGCTGGCCGGAGATGCCGTCCTGGCTTGCCCCGCCGATGCCGAACACCGACTTGTAGCTGGTCCAGACCAGCGGAGAGGGAACATAGTGAGCCGGCGTGCTGTCGGCGGACGACAGCGTCGTGAGACTGGTGTTGAGCGCCCAGTAGATGGGGAACAGCGACCACAACAAGATCACTACCAGAGTGATCAGGCGGCCGAGTGCGCGCGCCGGGCGGCGCGAAAGCACGCGGGCGAGCCTTCGGGCCCCGGCACTGTCGACGGTGCGGGCCAGCCGGCCGCCCGCCTGGTAGTCCGCCGTCACGTGACAGCCGCCTCCGTCCTGCGGTACAGCAGCGCCAGCATGGCCATCGAGAGCAGTGCGGTTGCGGCCGTGACGAGCAGCGAAAGCGCGTACCCGCCGCCGAAGTTGAGGTCCTCGAACGTCGTGACGTAGGTCTGCAGCATGACCGAGGAGCCAAGCGGCGCGATGCCGTTGAGTATGTAGACCTGGTCAAAGATGTTCAGCGACAGGACGAGGGCCTCGACCGCGGCCACGGCTATCGCGGGCCTGATCAGCGGCAGCGAGATGCGCCGGAAGGAGGACAGCGGCCCGGCGCCGTCGACTCGCGCCGCCTCGTACAGGTCGGGCGGAATCGACTGCAGGGCGGCCATGATGATCAGCGCGGACAAGGGCGTGATCTGCCAGACCTGGACGATCTCGATCAGCGCGATCGTCAGCCACCGGTCCAGGCCGAGCCACACGTGGTATCCGCCTATGGCGTGCACGGAGTGGAGGGCGCTGTCGAGGACTCCGAACGTCGGGTTGTAGATCCAGCTCCAGATGACCGCCTCGACGACCGACGGCAGCGCCCACGGCAAGATGACGAGCGCGAGCACGATCCCGCGGAACCGGAATCTCCGCCGCAGTGCCACCGCGATCGCCGTGCCGAGCACGACCGAGGCCACCACGCCGATGGCGACGTAGGCGGCGGTGTTGACCCACGACGTCGTTACCGCGGGATTGTCGAACAACGCGCGGAAGTTGCCAAGGCCGGTGAACGTGGTGGGCGGGTCCAGCGGCATGACCCGGAAGAACGCCTCGACCGTCGTGTCGACGGTCGGGACGAAGGACAGCGCCACGATGAACACCAGCAACGGCGAGACCAGGACGTAGGGCAACATCTGGCGGCGCAGTCGCGTTCTCAAGCTTCAGGGCCTCCTGACTGGCCGGCGCGGGTCATCGCCTCCCGGCACCAGGCCTGGGTGGCCTGGTGCCGGGAGCGGGCTAGACGGGTCGCCTAGCCGGATGCCTTGAGCTGGTTCACCGTGTTGGCGATCGCGGTCACCGCCTGGGCCACGGTCTCCTGCCCGGCGGCGGCTTCGTGGATGTTGGTCTGCACAGCCGCGCTGAACTGTACGTACCACGGCGGAGCCCCGTTCGGGAACGGTGCCTTGGCGTGAGCGGCCAGGATGGCGGCCAGCTGCGATGCCTGGCCGATGTTGCCGGCATTCTCCAGCAGTTTGAAGCTCGACAGCCTCGCCGGGAGCGGGAACGTGCTCACCACGTCCTTCGGGCCGTCCAGCCCGGCCCAGATGGCCTGGTTCTCGGTGTCGGTGAACCACTTGATGAACTTCACCGCGCCGGCCACGTTGTGGGCGTTTCTCGGGATCCCGATCCCATCCGGGTTGGCAACGTTCATGCCGGGGCCGGTGGCGCCTGGCGTCTGCACGTATTCGGTCTGGTTCACGACCGACGATGAGGACGGGACGTTGTAGATGGAGGCGACGCTCCCCGAGTAGTCGCACATGACGGCCGCGACCCGGTTCTTGGCCATCTCGGTCGTGAACCCGTCGTAGTCGGTGACGTTGATGTTCGCCTTCGGCACGAGGCCGCTCTTGTAGGCGTTGACCATCCAGGTCATCGCCTTGTAGCCAGGCGAGCTCGGTGAGGTGAACTCCGGGCTGTAGTTCGAGCTGAGAACCGACCCCCCGAACGCCGCCGTCATCTGGTACCAGCAGGTCGACAGCCCCTCGGCGGTCGCGAACTGGATGTCAAGCGGGCTGGCCATGCCGTTGGCCTTGCCGACCCTCGCCAGCGCCGAGGACCAGCCGGACAGGGTGGTCGGCATGCTCGAGATGCCGGCCTTCTTGAAGTCGTTGGCATTCGCGGTGGTCACGATGAACGAGGAGTCAAACGGCATGCCGATCAGCTTGCCGTCGACGATGAACGTGCCGAGCTGGGGCATGTCCGAGCTCAGGCTGGTGACGTCGAAGTACTGGTTGAGCGGAAGGAACCAGCCGGTCTTCTCGTACTCACCGACCTTCGACCAGTCGACATCGGCAGCGTCAGCGAAGTAGGTGTTCGCCGACATGGCTGCGGCTATCTTCGTCTGCAGGTCGTCCCAGCCGATGTTGACCCAGTTCACCGTGATGCCGGTCTGCTTGGTGAACTGATCGAGCAGTGCCTTGGGCGGAGCCGGGTAGGCCACCGCGACGGTAATCGAGCTGGAGCTTGAGCTGGAACTCGACGTAGGACTGCTCGAACCGCACGCTGCGCCGGCCGTGACCAGGGCAATCGCGGCGGCGAGGACTCCAGCGCGTCTGCCTACAATGCGTAGATCCTTCATATGCATCTTCCTTTAGCCAAACGCTGTGTTCGGCGGGCTCACCGGCGGCGTCAGCGACGGCCGTCGGCCAGAGCCCGGCGGGAATGACGCGGGAGCGGGCCGCCCGCGCGGCTAGGGATAGAGCTGCCGCTGGGTTTAGACCTGCAGCCCGTACTGTGTCCGCGAGGTCTGGCCGCGCGGGAACCGGGTGCATCGCTTTGTGAGGGTGGTCGCCGACCGGCATTGCTGGCGCGGCCGCGACCGCGGGAGCCCGCGCGCTCGGGCTGGGCTGAGCGGAGCCCGATGCGGGTCGGGAGAAGCGCACGACTCGACCCGACCTGATCGATTACGCTCATAACTCGCCAATCTAGAAGAGATTCCGTCATTAAGGCAAGGTTTCCTGTGCGCTCGGACGAACCAATCGTGCATAAGTGACCACCGAGCGGCACCGCCCAGCTCCGGCCCCAAATCGTGCCGAAGCTTGCAACCAGGCACGATATGATTTCTCGCTGTGCACAGAGCGGCGCGTTTGAGCGCGATCCTGGAACGGCTCGCGGATGGCGGTTCTGTCGCCGTTGCCGATCTTGCCGTCGATCTGGCCGCGTCGCCCGCCACGATCCGCCGCGACCTGGTGCACCTGGAGCGCCAGCGGCTGCTGGCCCGGACCCACGGCGGCGCCATCGCCCACGCCGTGTCCTATGAGCTGCCACTTCGGTACAAGGGCGTCAGGCACGCCGAGTCCAAGCGGCGAATTGCCAGGGAGGCGGCCACCTACGTCACCGAAGGCATGGCGATCGGCCTGACCGGGGGGACGACGGCGACCGAGGTGGCTCGCGCGCTGGCGGACCAGCAGAAGCTGACCATCGTGACCAACGCGCTGAACATCGCGTCCGAGCTCGCGGTCCGGCCGAAGCTTAAGCTGATCGTCACCGGCGGCGTGGTCAGAAGCGAGTCGTACGAGCTGTCGGGGCCGATCGCCGAGGCGAGCCTGACCGGGCTCAACCTCGACGTGGCCTTCATTGGGGTCGACGGGATCGACGCGAGGGCCGGCTGCACTACGCACCAGGAGGTCGAGGCGCACACGAACGGCGTCATGATTAGCTGCTCACGGCGGGTGGTCGTCGTCGCCGACAGCTCCAAGATCGGGAAGGTCGCGTTCGCGCGGATCTGCGAGGTGGCCGCGGTCAGTGAGCTGATCACCGACCGGGACGCCGACCCGGAGGCAGCGGCGGCGCTCAGCGAAGCCGGAGTGCGCGTGAAGTTCGTGTGAGCGGCCGACTGCTGCCGCTCCTGGCCTGTCTCCGTACTGCCGTTGCAGCCCAAGGGCGGGTGCTCGGTGCCGTCCCGCCAGGCCGCGGTCCCGCGGGCGGGCACACCTGGAGGCTGCCCGCCTAAACGGCGCCTTTCGCAGCGAAAGGATCGCCGATAGGTCTCGTTTTGGCAACAAATGGAAGCCGACCTTGCGCCGGATAGCGGCGGTCGTGAATCTTGGTTCATTCCTTTGCGGAGTCGCGGGTCTCAGCGAGGGCCATGCACGATGAATAGCGGTTCACACGGCGGAGATGAGCACGCCGGGACAGCAGACGAGAGTCTGGACGTCCGCGGGATAACCGTCCACTTTGGCGGCCTGGTGGCGCTCGACGATGTCTCGCTGACCGCCGGGGCACGGCAGGTGACGGGGATCATCGGACCCAACGGCGCGGGCAAGACCACGCTGCTGAACGTGCTCTGCGGATTCGTCCGGCCGCAGGCAGGAACGATTGCCTTCGGCGGCAGGGAACTCAGCCGGATGCGACCGCACCGGCTCGCGAGCCTGGGCATCGCCCGGACGCTGCAGGGCATCGGCTTGTTCAGCGGGCTTACCGTCGTCGAGAACGTGATGGTGGGCGCGACCAGCACGGCCAGGGCCGGGTTCTGGTCCGGCTTACTCGGGCTGCCGCGGTCCGACACCGATGAGCGCCGGCTGCGCGATGACGCGATGCAAGCGCTGAATCTAGTCGGCGTCGACGAGCACGCTGAGGACATGCCGGACACGCTTGCGCATGGCTTGCGCAAGCGGGTGGCGCTCGCCAGAGCCCTGGTGGCCAAGCCCCGGCTGCTGCTTCTGGACGAGCCTGCCAGCGGGCTGTCCGAGTCCGAGCTAGCCGATCTCGGCGGGCTGATGACGTCCCTGTCTGACCAGTGCACGTTGGTGGTCATCGAGCACCGCATGGACCTGATGATGTCGGTCTGCCAGCAGATCTTCGTGCTCGACTTCGGCAAGGTCATCGCCGCAGGTACACCCGAGCAGATACAGGCAGATCCCGCCGTTACCGCCGCCTATCTCGGCTCCGACGTGGCGGAGGCGGAGGCTACGGAGGCGGCCGGCCAGCCCGAGGAGGCGAGCCAGTAATGCCAGCATCATCGCTCGCCGTGGCCGACGTCGTCGCCGGGTACGGCAGTGCGCCGGTGCTGCACGGAGTCTCGATCACGGCCCGGCCGGCCACCATCACCGCCGTCCTCGGTGCCAACGGCGCGGGGAAGACCACTTTGCTCCGGACGATCTCCGGGTTCGTGCGGACGCGCAGCGGTCAGGTACGGCTGGACGAGACCAGCCTGACCAGGCTGGCCCCCGATCACATCGCCAGGGCCGGTGTCGCGCACGTGCCTGAGGGCCAGGGTGTCATCACGGAACTGACCGTCGAGGAGAACCTCAAGCTCGGGCTGCTACTGCGGCGCCGCGCCGACCGTGGCGCCGCGCTGGAAGACGCCTACCGCAGGTTCGGCATCCTGGCCGATCGCCGACGCCGGCATGCGGCGACGCTGTCGGGCGGGGAGCGCCAGATCCTCGTGATCGCCAGGGCGCTGCTGTCTGCGCCGCGGGTGCTGCTGCTCGACGAGCCTTCTCTCGGACTGGCACCGAAAGTCGTTGTCCAGGTGATGGACCTGGTCAGGCAGCTGCGGGACGACAGCGGGCTCACCGTGCTGCTGGTCGAGCAGAACGCGCGCAGTGCACTGTCGATCGCCGACCAGGGCGTGGTGCTGAATCTCGGCAAGGTGGTCGCGACGGCGCCCGCCGGTGAGCTGGCAGCCGACGTCGCGTTGCGCCGGCACTACCTGGGTTTCTAGCGGAGGGCGGGGATGCAGGAGTTCGTGGAGTTCACGCTCGGAGGCGTGAGTGACGGCGTGATCTACGCCGCAATCGGGCTGTCGCTGGTCTTGATCTGGCGCGCGACCAGAGTGCTCAACTACGCCCAGGGTGGCTTGGCCATGTTCACCAGCTACATCGCGTTGATCGTGATCAATGCCACCGGCAATTACTGGCTAGGGTTCATAGTCGCGCTCGCCGCCGGGCTGATCATCGGCGGCGTCGTGGAACGCGTGGTGATTCGCCCGGCCGCCGGCAAGCCGCACCTGAACACGGTGATCGTGACAATCGGCCTGCTCATCCTCGTCGAGGGCCTCGCTGGCATCATCTACGGCAGCAAGAACCGCTCGTTCCCGACCCCTTACTCCATCGTCGGCGCGAAGATCGGAAGCTTTGACCTCGGCGCGGGTTCGTCGCCGAGCGCCATCTTCACCGCGATTTCTGTGCTGGTCGCGGCCGGCCTGCTGGCCGTGCTATTCCAGTACACCTCGGTCGGGCTGCGCATGCGGGCGTCCGCGTTCAGCGGCACGGTCGCGCAGCTCATGGGCGTTCGGGTCGGCCGCATGACGACGGTCGGCTGGGCCCTGGCCGGGCTCATCGGCGCACTGGCCGGCATGCTCGTCACCCCGCAGACCTTCCTGTACCCGAACAGCATGGACTCGATCTTCGTGCTGGGTTTCACTGCAGCCGTGATCGGCGGGCTGGACAGCCCCGTCGGCGCGATCGTCGGCGGACTGATCCTCGGCGTGCTGCTCAACTACGTGACCGGGTACGTCGGCAGCAACCTGCCCGAGCTCGCGGGCCTCGCGCTCCTGATCCTGGTGCTGATGTTCCGGCCGTCAGGACTGTTCGCCTCGACCGCCACCAGGCAGGTGTAGTCACATGACACTAGCCAGGCACGCCGGGCTCGGCATCCTCGCTTGCATCGTGCTGCTCGTGCTGAGCAGCAGGCTTGATGCCTACCGCCAGTACCAGATGGCCCAGGTAGCAGCCACGGTCGTGGCCGTCGCCGGGCTGACCGTGCTCATCGGGATCAGCGGCCAGCTGTCCATTGGCCACGGAGCCTTCATGTTCGTCGGCGGGTACGCCACGGCCCTGCTGGTTATGCACTTCAACTGGCCGCTGGCCCTGGTGTTCCGGTACACCACGGTGGGGCTGCGGCTGCGGGCCACCGCGTTCAGCCCGGGCGTGGCGCGGCTGCTCGGGGTCAGGATCGGGC
>JASHUE010000097.1:0-3027 GCA_030040195.1 Streptosporangiaceae bacterium
CTCGCTCATGACTACTATCTTGCCTTGATACTTATGCGGTTACCAGGTAGTACTACTACCAGTATAACTGGGCTCTAGTACCTGGCTCTCGATCGACGGCATGCTCGTTACATGCCTTCCACACTGAACACTCCCAACCCCGCCCTGCCGTATGAGGCCGACCCGCGGCTCGGCGCGCACCGCCGTCTGGACCGGGCGGTGGGCGCGCCGCAGGGCCTGAACGGCGTCGGCCTGACGGTCGTGCTCATCGGCGTGCTGCTCCCGATGCTCGACTTCTTCATCGTCAACGTCGCGCTCCCGACGATCGACTCCGATCTGCGGGCGAGCCAGCCGATGCTGGAACTCGTCGTCTCGGGCTACGCCAGCGCGTACGCACTGCTGCTGGTCCTCGGCGGCCGCCTCGGCGACAGCCTCGGCCGTAAGCGGCTGTTCCTGATCGGGATGGCGGCCTTCACGCTCACCTCGCTGGCCTGCGGCCTGGCACCGGACGCGATGGCGCTGGTCATCGGCCGGATTGCGCAGGGCGCCTCGGCGGCTTTGATGGTCCCCCAGGTGCTGGCCACGATTCAGGCCGCTACCACGGGCGAGCGGCGCGCCAGGGCGCTCGGCCGGTACGGCGCGACCGGCGGCTTGGCCGCCGCGCTCGGACAGGTCCTCGGCGGGCTGCTGGTCTCGGCGAACATCGACGGCACCGGCTGGCGGCCGATCTTCCTGGTCAACGTCCCGATCGGGCTGGCCGGGCTGGTCCTGGCCCGGCGGTACGTGCCGGATACGCGGCACGGCAACGCCTCTCGTGTCGACGGCCGCGGCACGGTCTTGCTCGGGCTCACGGTGCTGGCCATCCTGATCCCGCTGACCGAGGGCCGGTCGCTGGGCTGGCCGGCCTGGACCGTCGCTCTGCTGGCGGCCGCCCCCTTGTTCGCGACGGCCTTCGGCTTCGCCGAGATCCGGATCGAGCGGTCGGGTCGTACCCCGCTGGTCCCGCCTTCGCTGCTGCGGCACACGAGCATGCGGATTGGCCTGCTGCTGGCGCTGCCGTTCTTCGCCGGCTTTGGCGCGTTCATGTTCTGCTACGCGCTACTGGTGCAGCAAGGGCTGCATGACAGCGCACTGACCGCCGGGGTTGGGCTGGTGCCGATGGCGGCTGCGTTCCTGCTTGCGTCGCTGTCCACCTCGCGGTTGCTCGCGCGCTACGGCGCGAGGGTGCTGGCCGCTGGCGGCCTGCTGCAGGCCGCCGGGCTCGTGGTGCTCGCGGTGACCGTGTACCTGGGCTGGCCGGGCCTGTCGATCGCGCTGCTGGCTCCTGGCCTGGCCATCGCCGGGCTCGGTCAGGGCCTGGTGATGAGCCCGCTGTTCGGGGTCGTCTTGTCGGAGGTACCGCCGACAGCGGCCGGAGCCGGAAGCGGCGTGCTGACCACCACTCAGCAGACGGCGCTGGCGCTGGGCGTCGCGACCCTCGGCAGCATGTACCTGACCCTGGCCGGTGACGGCACGGGGGTGCGGACCGGCTTCATCGCGGTGCTGGCGGTCCAGCTCGTCATCGCGTTCGCCGTAGCCGGTGGCGCCCGCCGGCTGCCCAGCTGGCAACGCCGCGAGCAGGCGGCGCCTGCGCCCTCGAGCGAACTGCTGGCGGCTGGTGCGCAGCACTAGGTTCGCCGCCCGCCCGCGTGTGCTCTCGACGGGGGAGCGGGTCAGTGCGACCCGCCCCCCGCGCCTCCCCCGACCGGCCGACCACGTTGCCGAGGTTCGGCGGCGCAAGCAGTCCGCCACGGCCGCTCGCGCCAGGCGGCGCATGGCCTTTCCATGTGCCGATTAACGGTATATAACTAGGCCATGAGTATTCGGCCGCTGCAGGAGCCCGCATTCCTGATACTGACGTCGCTGGCCGCCGGGCCTCAGCATGGATACGGGATCATGACGGACGTCGCCAAGATCTCAGCCGGCCGGGTGAAGCTGCGAGCGGGCACGCTGTATGCGGCCCTGGACCGGCTGACCTCCGCCCGGCTGCTGGAAGTCGACCACGAGGAAATCGTCGACACCCGGCTGCGCCGCTACTACCGGCTGACTCCGGCCGGCCGGGCCCGGCTGACCTCCGAGACAGCGCGGCTGCGCGCGAATGCGGCTGCCGCCGCCCGACGCCTGGGACTGGCAGATGCCTGACGGAACGGCCGGCGCCGCCCGGCTGGAGCGCCGGTACCGGCGACTGCTGCGCTTGTTCCCGCTGGAGCACCGCGGCGTCCACGGCGAGGAAATGCTCGGCGTGCTGCTGGCCGCGGCCAGGCCCGGTCAGGACAAGCCCGGCCGCGCCGACACCTCCGATCTCATCGCGGCGGCGGCCCGGATCAGGCTGCGGCCGGGCGGTGCCCTGTCGGACGGGGATGGCTGGCGGGACGCGCTAGCCGTCTTCAGCGTCGCCGCGCCGGTGCTCATGCTGGCGTCGACCGGCCTATCCAGCTGGGCCAACTATGGCTGGGGTCCGGCATCCTTCGGCTCACCGCTGGCCGCGGTTGGCGCCATCCTCCTGTGGGGTCAGGGGCTGGCGGTCCCGTTCGTGCTGCTCGGATTGCGCCGTTGGGCCGCCGTTGCTGCGGCCATCCCAGGATTGTTCTGGCTTGCCCTGGCCGCAGAGAACGTGATGAGGTCCAGTCCTCTCACCGCAACCGTGCTCCAGCTCGCGGAATATCCGGTGCTTGCCTCCGCCCTCGAGGTTGTCGCCCTGCTAGCCTCGGCCGGACCGCGCCACGGTCGGCAGCTGATGCGCGGACGGCACTGGGCGGTGCTGGCCGTCGCCGCGATACCGGTCGCGGCGCTATCGGTGACGCTGGCCCCTCCGCTGGTGCGCCAGGCCGGCGTGGCGCTGGCTGGCGCGCTAACGTGGCTTCCTTCAGCCCTGTGGGCGGAACCGGCGACTGTCTTTCACGCGATCCCCGAGGTTGTCGTCCTGGCGATGCTGCTGGCCTCCTGGCTGAGTTCGGCGGCGGGCAAGCGGCTCGCGGTGCTCTTCGGCGTGCCAGTTGGCCCCTACCT
>JASHUE010000098.1:0-9560 GCA_030040195.1 Streptosporangiaceae bacterium
ACCGCGGCGCAGCAGCAGCCTGCCCCCGTGCACCACGCGCCGCCGGCCCCCCCGGCCCCCCCGGCGCAGCCGTACCAGTTCTACGACTCGGTGACGCCGTCGGCCATCCCGGCCGGCCACGAGATCGCGACTTATGCGGACGGGCCGTTCGCCGTCTCACCGTCGCAGGTTGCCGGGCAGAAGGTGCTGTGGATCGACACCAACGGCTCTGACCCGAGCGCCAACGTGCTCGACGTCGAGCCGGGCGATGCCACGCCGTCACAGGCCGCGACGTGGGCCCAGCAGAAGCTGAGCGCCGACCCGAACGGGACGGCGATCATCTACACGATGCAGTCGGAGTGGCCGGCCACCCAGTCGGCGGTCGCGTCGCTTCCGTCCTGGATGCAGTCGCACGTCCGCTGGTGGATCGCGGACCCGACCGGGTACCCGCACATGGTTCCTGGCGCCAACGCCACGCAGTGGTACTGGGGCCAGAACTACGACATCTCCACCGCGAACCCGGGCTTCTAGCCCCGCTCACCGGAGGGCCGGCCGGCAGCGCTCAGCTGCCCGGCCGGCCCTCGGCGTTCGGGACGATGAGGTACTTCGAGCCGGTGGCCCGCCGCCCGTAGTCCGCGATGGCCGATAGCTGAAGGGCGCCCGGCAGCGACACCTGAGCGCTGTAGCCGCTCGCGAACGTCGTCGTCAGCCCGGCGGCAACTCGTCTGCTCAGGCGGGCCACCGCCTCCGGTCCGATTCTCTGCAGGAACGGCGTCAGCAGCCAGCCGCCCACGCCCCAGGCCGTGCCGTAGTTCCGGATCAGCTCGGTCGGTCGCTGGTCGAGCGACCCGTAGATGTAGACCTGCTTATGGACGGTGGACCCGTACCGGCTGTAGCCGGTCGCCGCGGCGTTGCAGGCCGTCTCCATGCAGGTCAGGATCTGGCTCGCCATCCGGCCGCCGCCGATGGCGTCGAAGGCCAGCGTGGCGCCGGTGGCCTTCAGCGCGTCGGTCAGGTCGGTCATGAACCCGTCCGAGGCCGAGTTGCAGACGTAGGCCGCGCCCGCGGACCGCAGCAGTTCCTCCTGCTCGGGCTTGCGGACGATGTTGACGAGCGGGATCTGCTCCTCGATGCACACGCGGTTGAGCATCTGGCCCAGGTTGGAGGCGGCCGCGGTATGCACGAGGCCGGTGTGGTTTTCCGTCCGCATGGTCTCGACCATGCCGAGCACGGTCAGCGGGTTCACGAAACTGGACGCGCCCTGCGCCGCGGTGATCCCGTCGGGCAGCTCCAGGCACAGCGCGGCTGGCACGCTCCGGTACTGCGAGTACATGCCGCCGCCGACCGCCGCCACCACCTTGCCGAGCAACGCGCGGGCCGCCGGCGACTCGCCCGCCGCTACCACGGTTCCTGCGCCCTCGTTGCCGACGGCCATCGGCGTGCCGATCCGTCCGGCCGCGGCGCGCATGGCAGCGTCGGGGATCGGCGCGGTCACCACCGGCCGGTCCGGTGAGCCCATCGCGGTGGCGGCGCCCATGTCGGCGCCGGCGAACAGCAGGCCGAGATCAGAGGGATTCACCGGCGCCGCCTCGACCCGCAGCACAACCTCATCCGGGCCGGGGTCGGGCACGCCGACTGGCTCAAGGAACAACTCGAGCACCTGGTCGGCCCTGACCAGCGACCGTAGCTGCAATCCCGACTCCGCGGACCCTGCCGACATCCGATCAGCCCCTACGCTCGCATTCCGCCTGCACCGAAGGTATACCGGACCGCAACGAGCGCGCCGCGACCGGCCACTGTCCTGGCCGAGCCTTCCACCTACCCGCGCGGCATGACAGCAAGCGTGTCGGCCAGCCGTTCGTAGTCGCCGATGGTGTTATAGAGCTGGGCCGACAGCCGCAGCCAGCGCCAGCCACCGTGATAGGTAACCGGCACGACGATCCCGAGGTCAAGCAGCCGGCGCTCCAGCGCCCTGGCGTGGTCCTCGGCCAGCGGCCTGGGCAGCGGGACGAGCCGCATCGCCGCGGCGAGGCTGTCGGGCGGCGGACTCGTGCCGATGCGCTCGGCCACGAGCAGGGCGCCGCGCCGGGCGAGATCGTTGTTGTGCTCGCGCACCGCGGCCCAGCCAGCCCGGCCGAAGAAATCGAGCGCGACCGGGACCGCGAGCAGCGCCGTGGGGTCACGGGTGCCGGTCCAGTCGAACGCCGGCCAGAACCCGTTGGCCACGCCGTGCGAGGCGACGAGGGGGTGCAGCGTCTCCCGCCATCGGGGCGCCACCCACAGGGCGGCCGAGGCCTTCGGCGCGCAGACCCACTTGTGCATGTTCCCGACCCAGAAGTCCGCGCCCAGCCGGCCAAGGTCGACCGGCAGCATGCCGGCCGCGTGCGCCCCGTCGACCAGCACCGGGACGTGCTGGCGGCGGCACTCGGCCACGATCTCCTCCACCGGGAACACCAGCCCGCTGCAGGAGGCGACGTGGTCGACGACCAGCAGCCTGGTGCGGTCAGTCAGCCGGGACACGACCGCCTCGGCCACTTCCGTCCGGCCCTGGGCGGGCAGCGGCACTGCCGCGACCTCCAGCCGGGCGCCGGCCGCCTCGGTGGCCCGGCGGAGCTGAGCCAGCACCGCCGGATAGCAGTGGTCGGTGGCCAGTACCTCATCGCCGGGCCCGAGCCTGGCTTGCGCGATGACCGTCTGTGTCCCGGTCGTCGCGTTGTCGACGAAGACCAGGCCTTCCTGGTCGGCGCCGAGGAAGTCGGCGACCTCGGCCCGCACCGGGTCCAGGAGCTCGGGAAGCCGGTGCGCCAGGAAACCCACAGGGTTGCGCTCCATGGCCGTCCGCAGCCGCTGCTGCTCGGCCAGCACCGGGACCGGCGTGGCGCCGAACGACCCGTGATTGAGGTAAGCGACGGCCGGATCCATCGCCCACGCGGACGCGTCGGGAAGATCGGATGCTGCAGCCATGCCAGACGGCATGGTAACAGTCGCGGCGCGACCCTGGCGTTTCCGCAAAAGCGGCTCACCCGGGGTACCCATGCTCATACCGGGAACGAGGCGGGACCGCGGTTGCCGCGCTCCCCCGCGTCCGCGGTCAGCGGGCCGGATCCTGGCCCGCCTCGGCGGCATTCTGGGACGCTGCCGCCCGGAACGCGGCAGCGATCCGTTCGTGGCGCCGCTCGACCATGCCGTACCAGTCGGGGTGGGTCAGGGCGTAAAGGTCGCCGCGCTTAATGGCGCGCACCACCACCGCGCCCGCCTCCTCGGGACTGATCCACCGGTAGGCGGGATTGTCGCCGAGGGAAATGTCGACATCGGCGAGCCCGCGGTCGCCCAGGCGCTCGGGCCGGTTGCGTGAGCTTGTGTGGATGTTCGTGCGCACCGTTCCGGGGCACAGCACGGTCGCGCCGACCCTGGAACCCGCCTGCCGAAGCTCACTGGCGAGCGTCTCGGTGAGTGCAACCACCCCGAACTTGGTGACCGAGTAAGCGCCGAGCCGTGCCGGGGCGACAAGCCCGGACATCGAGGCGGTGTTGACGACGTGGCCG
Organism: Streptosporangiaceae bacterium; assembly: GCA_030040195.1. Classification (GTDB taxonomy): domain Bacteria; phylum Actinomycetota; class Actinomycetes; order Streptosporangiales; family Streptosporangiaceae; genus JAJYUU01. The sequence continues at coordinate 3,525 of JASHUE010000098.1, forward strand.
CCATCGGCGTTGGCCTCCAGGATCGGCAGGAATGTGTGCACGCCGTGAATGACACCGTAAAGGTTCACGCCGATGATCCAGTGCCAGTCGTCCATCGTCAGGTCGGCGATCCTGGCCATCGGCCCGACGCCGGCGTTGTTGCAGATCACGTGGACCGTGCCGAACCGGCTCGTCACCGACCGCGCCAGCGCCCGTACGCTGTCCAGGTCGGTTACGTCGGCGGGAATGCCGGCGACGCCCAGCTCCTCCGCGGTTCGCAGCAGCGGCCCTGGCTCGATGTCGGCGATGACGACCTGCATGCCCTCCCGGATGAGCTGCGTGGCAATGCCCCGGCCGATGCCTGAGGCGCCGCCGGTAACCACGGCGACCTTCCCCCTCAACTCCGGCAGGGCGCTCATCGGGCATCGGGACGGATGCCGTGTCGCCTGAGCTTCCGGTAGATCGTCGCCCGCGAGATGCCCAGGTCCCGCGCCGCGGCTTCCCTGTCCCAGGCGGCCTCGCGCAGTGCGGTCACCAGCGCCTGCCGCTCCGCCTGCTCCAGCCGCGACCGGCGGCGCTCGGGCCCGGACCAGCAGGGGACGTCGGGCAGGTCATCGACGGTGATGTCGCACGACAGGGAGCGGACCAAGGCGATGGCCACCACCTGCCGGAGCTGCCCGACGTTGCCCGGCCACTCGCCGTCCGCGAGCACGGCCAGAGCGGGCGGCGTGCACCGCGGGCGCGGCGGGTCGGGGCGCTGCTCGGCGATCAGCTCGGTGACCAGGGCCGGGATTTCGCCCGCGCGCTCACGCAGCGGCGGCACGGTCAGCACGACGGGGAACCGCTCGGCCAGGGCCGCAGCGCCGACCCTGCCCGTCGCGGGAACGACAAGCGCTGCCGTCGCGGTGGCGACAAGCCATGCCTGCGCTGCGTCGACGAGCCGGACGGTCGGCGCGACCAGCGCCTGGCTGAGCGCGTCGATGTGCCGCACCACGACGGTGGCGGCCGGGTCCTCGATCGCGGCGGCGAGCTCGCGCGTCCACTCCGATCCGTGCGCAGCACCGCTGTCCGCAGCATCCAGGACGGTCAGGCGCCCGGTTACCCCGGCTCGGTCATGCAGCATTCGCCCGAGCATGGTCTTGCCGGTGCCGCGCTCACCTGCGAGCAGCACCGGCAGCCGAGCCGCGCGGGCCCGGTCGAGCTGCGCGAGTAGCCGTTCCCGCCACGATCCCTGCGGCACTGCGCCGAGCGAGGTCGTCGGGTCCGTGGCAGGCGCGAAGGTGATGACGGCACCCCGCCCGGCGGCCCCGGTGAGCGGGCGCAGTCGGGCGGTGATCGCCCGGTCCGATGTCAGGCGGAGCCTGGCGGTGTGCTCGCCGTCGCGGGCCGGGCCCTCGCGCGCCCACTGCCTGAGCATTTCGTGGTCCGCGCCGTCCAGCAGCGCGAGAGCCGCGGCGTTGGCGATGAAGACCTCCCCGCTGACCGCGACGATCGGGTCAGGGCAGCGGCTCGACAGCCGCAGGAACTCATCCGCCAGCGCCCGGTCGGCGGGCGGGTTCTGGGCGGCAAGCCTGGCCTCGATGGAGCTGGCAAGCTCGGTAATGAACGGCAGCATCAGCCCGTTGGTCAGCTGATACGGGCAGTTGACGTTCAGCAGGCCGACGAGCCGCCTGGTCACCGGGTCGCGGACCGGCGCGCCCGCGGTGGTGACCTCGCTCTCGTAGGCGCGGAAGTGCTCGCTGCCCGCGACGATGAACGGCTGGCGCTCCTCGACGGCGGTGCCCAGGCCGTTGGTGCCGACCATGTCTTCGCCGAATCGCGCGCCGGGAACCGCTCCCCTGGCCTCGAGCTGCGGGATCAGGGCCGGATCACCGGCCACGTACCGGACGAGCCTGCACTCGCGATCGGCCAGGAACGACCAGGCCGGCATTCCGGCAATCTGGTCCTGGAGACGCTCGATCACCGGCCTGGCGGCCCGGTCAAGCCGCTCGGGCAGCACCGTCCCCTCATCGCGCGGCAGGGCCGTGGCGGCCGGGTCAACGCCGCTGAGCATGCAGCGGCGCCACGACAGCACGATCTCGCGGCGCACGCCGCAGGCCGCGGACGGCAGCCGGTCCGGGTCCCCGGCCGCGAGGAAGCGCTCCCTGACTTCCATCGTCCGCCGCCAGGCCTGACGGCCAGCCGGCATTGTGCCGAGCTCCGGGCTCACGAGCTACCTCCTGCGCGGAGGATCGCACAGAGCCGGGCGCCGGGGAACCCTGGATGCCGCCCCGCGGCAGGCCGAGTATGCCCGATGCTGCGGTCATGCCCCAGGGTCGGCCGTGCGCGCGACACCTGGCCCGGGCAGCAGCGGAACGTTCGCCTTCATCCAGCGAAGCTGCTGCTCGACCATGTCGAACGCCTCGTCCGGGTGGGTCAGGATGTAGAAACGCTGCTCGCGAATCGCGTCGACCACGGCCTCCGCGACAACGCCGGGATCGAGCGCGTCGGGCCAGGCCACGTCGAGTGCAGCCCTCGACGCCAGCCGGAAGCTGCTGGGCGCTGGCGCGGCGATCGCGGGCGGCCGGTTTCGCTGGCTCTCGAAGATCCGGGTCCTGGTCAGCCCTGGAATCAGCACCGAGACCCCCACGCGGCCGCGCGTCGTCGCCGCGAGCTCGAAGTGCAGGTTCTGGCTCAGGCCAAGGACGGCCGACTTCGCCGTGGTGTAGGGGGCAAGTCCCAGCGGATGACCGTTGAGTGCCGCCATCGAGGAGGTATTGACGATGTGCGCCTCGTCTTGCTCCAGCAGTATGGGCAGGAAGGTCCGGCAGCCATGGATCACGCCCCACAGGTCGACACCGAGGACCCAGTCCCAGACCTCGAGCGCCGTGTTCGCGAAGTCCGTGCCGGCCCCGACTCCGGCGTTGTTACACAGCACGTGCACCCGGCCGAACTCCTCTAGCGCACGGTCCGCCAGTGCCTTAACGTCGGCAGAGCTGGCGACGTCGGTGCGCACGCCGGTCACGCTCGCACCCGATTGCCGCAACTCGCCGACCGCCCGGTCCAGCGCGTCCGCCTCGATGTCGGCAAGGACGCAGTGCATCCCCTCGGCCGCGAAACGCCCGGCCAGGGCCCGCCCGATGCCGCTGGCCGCGCCGGTGACGACGGCAACGCGGCCGGGCAGGTTCCTCACCTGATCACCGGGAGCGTGATGTAGGAGGGGTGCTCACTGTCATGCCAGATCGCCTGCTCAGCCACGACGAAGTCGTCCTCGGTCGCGGTTGCGGCACGCGCTCCGTTTCCCGGGTTGCGATCGAAGCACGGGAAGTTGGAGCTGGCGATGTCGACCCGGATGCGGTGGCCTGCCGTGAAGACCTGGCTCGTCGCGATGAGGTCGATCACGTACTCGGTGACCTCCCCTGGGGTGACCGGAACCGCCCGCTCGCTGCCGTGGCGGTAACGCGCGCGCACGATCCCGTCGGCCACGCCGAGCGCGCGCCCATCCGGCCACACGTCGATTAGCCTGGCCGTGAAGTCGGTATCGGCCGCGGACGTGGTGGCGTGCAACGTCACGGTCACCGGACCGGTTGCCTCGAGGCCGGCGGGCAGCGGCTGGCTGGTGAACGAGAGCACGTCAGGACGGGACTCGACCCCGCGCTGGTCCCGCGGGCCGGGCAGCCACGCGAGGCTGCCGGCCTCGCCGGCGAGCAGTGTCGGGCCGCCGACGGTCGGTACCGGGTCATGCGGGTCATGAGCGTAGCGCGAGGGAGGCGCGACGGCGGGCGGCGGTGACGGTGACAGCGAGGCGTCGCTGTGGAGGTACCAGCGCGTCCACTGCGTGCGCGCGAGCGGCCATTCGTCCTCCTCGCGCCACACGTTGTCGCCCATGACGAACAGCCTGACCCGCGGGCCGGGCGGCTCTTGCCGGTCCGGGCGGACGGCGCTGCGCAGGAAGCCGAGTTCCAGCTGCTCAAGCTGGATCGCCTGCTCCGATGCCATGATCCCGAAGTGCAGCTCGCCCGCGACCCCACTCCGGTCGGCGTGCGTCCACGGGCCCACGATCAGGCGCTGGCTGCGCCGGGCGTACTCGGTCGCTGCGCTCTGGCACAGGGTGGAAAAGTTATCAAGCGTCCCGCCGAGGAACAGGTCAAACCAGCCGCCTACGTGCAGCGCCGCAGCCGTTACCCGATGACGGCGGTCGCGGTAGCTCAGGCCGGACCAGTACCGATCCCGATCCTCGTGCTCCAGCCAGCGCCGCCAGCTGGGCAGGACCTGGCTCACGGCCGGGATGTCCGCCAGCGGCAGGTACGCATACCCCGACCGCGGATTGGCCATCAGCCGCAGCAGCCCGGACATGTGTGCGCTGACGTCCTGCCCCCCCGCTGCCCGGTGGGCCAGCTCCTGGCCGGATTTGAGCAGGTGCCAGCCCATGAGCTGGCCGAGCTGGAAAGTGCCCTGCCGGTAGGCCAGTCCCCAGTGGTAGTCGGCGGGCGTGACGATCGGCACCATGGCCTTCAGCGCCGCGGGCGCATGGGTCGCGGCGGCGAACTGCACCATCCCAAGGTAAGACGGCCCGGACATCGCGACGTTGCCGTCGCACCACGGCTGCCTGGCGCACCACTCGATCGTGTCGACCCCGTCATCGGCCTCGTTCTCGAACGTCTCGAACTCCCCGTCCGAGGTCCCCGTGCCGCGGCAGTGCTGCAGCACGACCGCGAACCCGGCGTCGATCGCCGGGATCACCGGCACCACCGCGCGCATCATCTGCTCGCCGTACGGGGTACGGATCAGCAGCGCGGGAAACGGGCCGCCCTCGGCCCGGCGGTACAGGTCGGCCCGCAGCAGCGTCCCGTCCCGCATCTCGACCGGCGTGTTGTGTTCTGCCAGCACCGGCGTTGCCGGCACATCGAGCTTGGCCAACGGCTTGCTCCTGACGTCGCGCGCCCGGTTAGCCCTGGAGTTCCCGCGCCCCCGGCATGACCTCCTTGGCGAACAACTCCAGGCTCTGCTCGGCCTGGTCGTACGGCATGCCTCCGAAGCTGGGCAGCACGGTGAGCTCGTAACTGCCAAGGACATCGCCGATCTCGGCGATCTTCCGGAGAATCTGATCCGGCGTGCCGCACAGCGCGCAGGCGGCGTAAGCGTCCGCCGCCGCCTCGACCCCGATCTCCCGGAACACCCGCGCGATCTCGTCGTAACGCTGGTAGCCCTCGGTCCGCGCGAAGTGCTCGCCGGTGAACTCGTAGTGCCTGACATTCGAGGCAAAGAACCGGTGCACGTACAGCAGCGATCGCTCCCTGGCGACGTCGGCGTCGGTGTGGCAGTACACGTTCATGTTGAGCGCGATCGGCGGCGCCTCCACGCCGTGGAGCGTCCGGTACTGCTCCCGGTAGCTGGTGAACACCGGCATGAGGTTCGGCACCGGCTGGGTGACGATCGTCAGCAGCGACGCGCCCAGCCGGGCACAGGACGTGACGGAGTCCGGTGACCCGGCGACGCAGTACAGCCGGCCAGCGAACGACCGCGGCGGGCTCGGGCGGAGCTGGGTGCGGGGCCGGGGATAGTAGGGCCCGTCCCCCTCGATCCAGCCGGTCTCCAGCGCCCTGGCGATCATCGCGGCCGCCTCATCAAACCGCGCGCGAGATTCCGACATCGGGACCCCGAACGGCGCGTACTCCATCCGCGACAGGCCGCGGCCCATGCCGAACAGCACCCGACCGCCGGAAAGGATGTCAAGCATGATCATCTTCTCGGCGACGCGGAGCGGATCATTCCACGGCAGGATCACCGCGCCGGTGCCGAGTTTCACGCGCTCGGTGCGGCCGGCGACGTTCGCCAGCAGTACGACGTTATCGGGGCACATGGCGTAGTCGTCAAAGTGATGCTCGACCGCCCACAGGCTGTCGAAGCCCAGCTGATCGGCGAGCTCGGCGAGTCTCAGCTCCCCGGCATACATCTGGTCGTCGGACAGGTCCTCATGTAGCTTGCCGAATCCGAGATTGACTCCGATGTGCGACACGGTTCCGATGCTAAGAGCGGCTCGCCCCGGGTGCCGTCTCGATCTTGAGACTCCGGTGG
>JASHUE010000099.1:0-8009 GCA_030040195.1 Streptosporangiaceae bacterium
AGGTCGGCGCGAGTGCCCCGCTGGGCTGCCGTGCCGCGGCGGACCCGCCACGCGCAGATCACCGGGGCGCTGCCAACCGCGATCAGCGCGGTCAGCCCCGGCAGCACCCAGCCCGCCAGGCTGGTACTGGACGTCCGGACGGCCAGGACCGCCAGCACCACCCCGGCCACCGCGCCCGGCAGCCCGGCCCCGGTAGACCGGCGCAGCGCGCTGCCCACCACCTGCGCCAAGCTCCCGCCCCGCGCCCGGACCAGCGCGAACTCGGGCTCGTACCGGTCAGCCACCAAAGCGGCGCACAACACCATCAGCAACAACCCCGCCGCGAACAACCCCCCGATCACCAGGTCATCCAGGCTCTCAATCGTGGCCAGCTGAGCCTGAATACCGGCCAGCACCCCCGGCAACTGCGAATTCAACGTCGGGAACGTGTAGAAATCCAGGCCGGCCGCCGTCTCGGCGGGAAGGAGCGAGTCGGTAGCCACGTCCGAGACGGCCGTGCTGAGCGGGCCGATCCCGTGGGCGGTCAGATGCGAGACACTGACCGGCCAGAACCACGAGTCATTGATGCCGTGGGCGGACAAGATCGCCGCCATCCCGGTCAGGCCAGCCGAGCCCACCACGACCGTGAGCCCCGGCACGTCCCACACGGGGTTGGCGGCCCACAGCCGGCAGCCCCCCACGTTGACGGTGTACGCGGTCGGGATCGCCGTGCCGGTCGACCAGAACAAGGCGTTGGGCCTGGGCGCCACGATGCCCGACACCACCAGGTCGACCTTCTGCCCGGTGGCGGTCACCAGCGTAATGACCGAGCCAAGTGCTGCACTAGACCGCTGGCCGACCGGCAACGGGATCGCGACCGGCTCGGTCAGCCCCGCCCGGTCGGCCGCCGTGCCGCCGGGAACACCCGCCCTGGTCGGCCCCGGCCACGAGCCCGCCACCAGTAGCGAATCGGCCTGCAGGTCAGAGTCCGCGGCGAGCAGGACCGCCGTGTAGCCGGACGAGCCGGGGCAGTCGGGAGAGTACGCATTCGGCGCGCCGCCCGTGACCTGGAGCGCATTCGGCGCCTGCTCGAACGCCCGGATCGCCGCGACGGGCACGACGATCGGCGGCTTGAACAGACTCTCCACTGCAAAGCCGAACGACTCCTGCTGGCCTGGGGTCATCCAGCTCGGTCGGCCAGCCGACAGGGTGCTGGTGTTGACCCCGATCGCGGTCTGAGCAGGGGCCAGGCCGGTCAACGCCTTGTCGAGCGCCTTGTTGTCGGCCACAGTAATTTCCCGCGGCCCCGCCGCCGCAACAAACGACGTCAGCCCGGCGACCCCTGCCAGGCCCAGCGCAATCCACACCCCGGCCACACCGTTCGCGGCCCGCCGCAGCCTGCCCCGGCTCACGCTTCCTCCTCGGCCCGCAAGCGGGCAACCGTCGCCGTCCCGCGCAGGATAGAGATGCCGGCCGCCGCGACCGGCGTGATGGCGACGGCCGCCGCGATGAGCAAAACCGGAACCATCGGGACCTCGACCAGCACCGACGGTATCGGGTGGCTCGCCCCCGACGTGAGCGTGACCGCGGGAACGATGAGCCGGGCCAGGAGCAGGCCGAGCGCGAGGCCTCCGGCCGCCGCGGGAACCGAGAGCATGGCCTGCTCCAGGCAGAGCAGCCTGGTCAGCTGGCCGGGGGTTGCGCCGAGGGCGTCAAGCACGGCCAGGTCGCGCCCGCGCTCGCGCGGGGCGGAGACGCTGACCAGGAATCCAAGGCCAGTGAGCAGTAGCGCGATCGCCGCGGCGCCGAGCAGCGCTAGCAGCGGCGCGACGCTGAGCGGCTCGTCTCGCAGGGAGTCCAGCACCGCCGACTGGGTAACGACGGCGCTGCTCGGTGGCAGCGGCCCGAGGCTGAGCCGGCCCGAGTCTCGCACCCACCATTCGGTCACCGGCACGGGCAGGCCGCCGGCCTCCTCGATGATGCCCTGCAGTGCGGCCTGGCTGACGATGAGGCCTCCCACGGGGCCGTCCGCGGTCGGGAAGTGAGCCACTTCGCCGGCCAGCCGCACGCGGATCGGCATCCCTTCGATCGTCAGCAGAACGGTGCTGCCCAGGCTCGCCCCGCTGGCGGCCAGCATCGCCCTGGTGGCAATGCCGGGCAGGATGGTCGCGGTCCGCGCGGCCACGGTGATCGTGCCGAACGCGGGCCCGACCCCGAACTCGTTCGAGGCTGCGCCCAGGCTCGCGGGTGACACACCGACGCCGCTGGTGAACCGCAGCACCGCCCCCTGGCCGACGAGCCGCAGCTGGCTGATCCGCGGCGGGCTGCTTCTCTGACCGAACAGGCCGGGGACACTGATATTCGTGGCGGGCTGGTGCCCGCTCGGCCAGATCGACCGCAGCGGCACGAAGGCCTCGCCGGGTCCGTCGGCCGAGACAGATTCCAGCGTCAGCGCCGCCGGCCGGTCAGGACCGGCGCCCGGCATGGTGTAGTTCAGGCTGAAGCCGGTGAGCGAGAGCGGGTAGTCGGCGTTGCCGGGCGACAGACTCACCTCCAGCCGCTGCAGGCTGCCGTTGACGGGCAGCGCGCCGGCCGTCAGGTCGTATCCGATGCCGGCCGCATCGGTCAGCTGCACCGTCAGCTCCGCATCCGAGATGCCGGGGCCGGTCAGTCGCGCGAGCACCTTCAGGACGGTGGGTCTGCCCGGCAGCTGCTCGCCGGCCAGGCCGGGTGATCCGCTGATCGGCCCGAACGGGTCACCGGCCGGGTAAATCGCCAGGTCCTTGCGCAGCGTCACTACCTGCCGCGCCTGCGGGCCGTTCATGCCGAGCACGGTCACGCCGTCGCCGTTCACCAGCGAGGCCGTGGTCCTGATCACCGGCGTCGCGGTCAGGACTCCCCGCGCGCTGGTGATGTCACCGACCTGACCGATCGACAACGGTGCTGCCGACGGCAGCACGACCCTGGCGTCGGCGCCGACCGTGAAGGCCGCTTGATCCCGGATCGACCGCTGCCAGCTCGAGACCTCCGCGAGCGAGATGACGCAGGTGGCCACGGCCAGCACCGCAAGCAGGGCCGGCCCGGCCTGCCGCAGCGCGCGCCGCCCCACCATCCAGGCCGCCGCCGGCGCGGTGATGCCGCGGCCGCCGGCGGCCAGCGTTTCCGTCAGGCGGATCAGCAGCGGGAGGAGTCTGAGCATAATGAGGGTTCCGGCCGCCAGTGCCAGTACGGGAGCGGCCACCAGCACGGGGTCGACGCCGATCGCTCCCGATACACCGGTGCTAACCGGCGCGGCGTAGTGCGCAAGCTGCCAGCCCGCCAGAAGGGCCACCAAGACCAGGGCGACGTCCGCGCCGGCCGATAGGGCGGTATGCACCGACCGTGGCCGGCCTTTGTCGGCCCGCTGCCTGATCGGCGACTCCGGTTCCCGCAGCCATGGCAGCGCGATGATGAGCGCGCAGCCTGCGCCGACGGCGATCCCGGCTATCCAGGCCGTCAGGGGGGAGCCGGCCGGTAGCCGCAGTGCACCAGTGCCGGCCAGGTGCAGCCTGCCGACCAGCGGCACGATCGAGATGCCCAGCAACGGGCCGATCACCGCCGCCGGTACCGCCACGAGGGCGGCCTCGGTGCCGCCGCGCCGAGCCAGCTGCCGGCGGGTAGCGCCCCGTGCCTGCAGCAGTGATGGCTCGCCGGCCCGCTGGCTGGCGAGTAGCTGCACCACGACCGTCAGCGTGGCGCCCGCGATCACGAGCAGAATGAGCAGCCCGATGAGCAGCTGCGACCTGGCCACCTCCAGGGCGACCGCCTGACCGCTCAAGAGCGCGGGAAGGTTGGTAGAAGCCTGCAGATCCGAGCTGGCGGAAGTGGTCAGCGCGCCAAGTACGGCACTGACGGACTGGCTCAGGCCCGCCAGGTTGCCGGCGGTCATGGCGGCGAAGTCCGGTATCGCCAGCCAGGACTCGCCCGCAGGCGCTGTCGGCCATCCGGTGGCGGGCCAGTTAGTGACCATCGGACTGTAGGTGATGAAGCCCGACACGCGGCTGACGGTCCCCGTCCCGGTCGGGTCGATCTGCCAGTAGTCGCTGGCCGGCTGCCGTTCGGTGTAAGTGCAGCTCACCCGGATGCGAACAATCGTGCCGGAGCTGGCGTCACGCGTCGTCACGACGTCGCCCGGGCCGACAGCGAGCTGGTGCGCGGTCGCCACGGGCAGGCAGGCCGGGACGATGCCGGATGCGGACGGGCCTGGCCAGGACCCGCTGGCCAGCTGCGCGTGCTGGCGGAAACCCTGCAGCGCAAGCAGCGATGTCTGGGCCTGCGACCCGCCCTCGTAGCCTAGGTCGAGCAGGTCACTCTTGGCCGCGTTCGTGAACGTCATGGGCAGGCCTGGCGCGCTGTCGGCGACCGAGCGAGTGAGCGCGGCCGCCTGGGCGCCGGAAAGGAATTGCGTCGATGTGACCATGATCGTGCTGCCCGGGTTCGCCGTGAGCGCCTCCCGGTTAGCGACGGTGGCCGCCTCCGCGCCGAAAGCCGCGGCGGCCGCGGTGGAGCCGGCCGTGACGACAACCGTCAGCGCAGTGATCCCGAATGCGAGCCGGTGCATCCTCAGCACCCGCAAGGCCGCTGGCATCCGGCGCATTCGGCTCCGAACCTCCCCTGGGTTGCTGTGCAGCGCCCCGAAACCGGATCGGCAGCGTCGAGCCCGCGCGGCGCTGTCGGCCGCTGTGGCTGCGGCCGGTGCTGGGCGGGCCTTACCGAGCTGCCTTTTGTATTATGCGCCGGTTAAACGGCCAGCTTGTCTGATAGATCAAGCTATATCGTATATATCCGGTAGCCCGACGCGATTGTTATGCAGCTGAGTCCGGCAAGCCGCCGGATCGTCATGCGTCGAGCAGGGTTGCCGGGGCTTGACCGCCGGCCAAAGGGCTGCGCCCCGCACCGGCGCCAGCCGTCACCTGCTGCGGGCCGTTGGCCGGCTACGTCGTCACACGCGCCGTAGACTCGGCTGACGTGACATCCGAACGGGTTCAGCTGCCCGCCCAGTACAGTCCGGGCGAGGTCGAGTCGCGCCGCTACGGGGCCTGGGAGGCGGCCGGCTACTTCACCCCTGACCCGGCGAACCCGGCGCCGGCCTTTACCATCGTCATCCCCCCGCCCAACGTGACGGGCTCACTGCACATCGGCCACGCGCTCGACCACACGCTCATTGACGCGCTGGTGCGCAGGCGCCGGATGCAGGGTTATAAGACGCTGTGGCTTCCCGGCATGGATCACGCCGGGATCGCGACCCAGAACGTGGTCGAGCGCGAACTCGCGAGGGACGGGCTGTCCCGGCACGACCTTGGCCGGGAGGCATTCGTCGAACGGGTGTGGCAGTGGAAGACCGAGTCAGGCGGGCGGATCCTCGGCCAGATGCGCCGCCTCGGGGACAGCGTGGACTGGACCCGCGAGCGCTTCACGATGGATGCCGGGCTGTCCCGCGCGGTGCAGACCATCTTCAAGCGGCTCTACACTGACGGCCTCATCTACCGGGCCCAGCGCATTATCAACTGGTGCCCCCGGTGCCTGACCGCGCTGTCTGACATCGAGGTCGAGCACACCGATGACGAGGGTGAGCTTGTCTCGATCCGGTACGGCGACGGAGACGACCAGGTCGTGGTCGCCACCACCAGGGTGGAGACGATGCTCGGAGACACCGGGGTGGCCGTCCACCCCGACGATCCGCGCTACGCCCGCCTGGTCGGGCGGGAGATCGAGCTGCCGCTGACCGGCCGCCGGATCCCGGTGGTGGCCGATCCGCACGTCGATCCCGAGTTCGGCACCGGCGCCGTCAAGGTGACCCCCGCCCACGACCCGAACGACTTCGAGATCGGCCGCAGGCACGACCTGCCAGCCGTGGTGATCATGGACGAACGCGGCGTGATAACCGCGCCAGGGCCATTCCAGGAGCTAGATCGCTTCGAGGCCAGGCCCGCGGTCCTCGCGGCCTTGCGGGCCGAGGGCCGGGTGGTCTCCGAGCGCCGCCCCTACCTGCACGCCGTGGGGCACTGCTCGCGGTGCGGTACGACGGTTGAGCCGCGGCTGTCCCTGCAGTGGTTCGTCAAGGTCGCACCGCTGGCGAAGGCGGCTGGCGACGCCGTCCGCGACGGACGGGTCCGGATCTACCCGCAGGAGATGGCGGCCCGCTACTTCGACTGGGTTGATGACATGCACGACTGGTGCATCAGCCGTCAGCTCTGGTGGGGCCACCGGATCCCGGTCTGGTACGGGCCCGGCGGCCAGGTCGTCTGCCTCGGTCCCGATGAGGATCCGCCGACTGGCGAGGGCTGGGAGCAGGACGTCGACGTGCTCGACACCTGGTTCTCCTCGGCCCTCTGGCCGTTCTCCACCCTCGGGTGGCCCGAGGACACCGCCGACCTGCGTACGTTCTACCCGACCAGCGTCCTGGTCACCGGGTACGACATCCTGTTCTTCTGGGTGGCCAGGATGATGCTGTTCGGGCTGTACGCCATGGCCGCGGCCGGGCCGGAGGACTCGGTGCCATTCCGGCAGGTGGCCCTGCACGGCCTGGTGCGGGACCAGTTCGGCAAGAAGATGTCGAAGACGCGCGGCAACACCGTAGACCCGCTGGACTGGATCGACCGGTTCGGCGCGGACGCCACCCGGTTCACGCTCGCCCGCGGAGCGACGCCCGGCGGTGACGTCGCCGTGAGCGAGGAGTGGGTCGCCGGCTCGCGCAACTTCTGCAACAAACTGTGGAACGCGGCCAGGTTCGCGCTCCTCAACGGCGCCATCCCCGGTCATCCGCTGCCGCCGGCCAGCGATCTGGCCACGGCTGACCGGTGGATCCTGTCCCGGCTGGCTGAGGTCACGGCCGAGGTGGACGAGCTCTACGAGCAGTTCGAATTCGCCAAAATCTGCGAGGTGCTCTACCACTTTGCCTGGGATGAGTTCTGCGACTGGTACCTGGAGCTGGCAAAGCCGGTCCTGGCTAACGCGGGGCTGACTGCTCAGGACGAGGCCGCCGCCGATGCCACCCGACGCGTCCTCGGCGAGATCCTCGACCGGCTGCTTCGGCTGCTGCACCCAGTCCTGCCATTCGTGACCGAGGAGCTGTGGACCGCGGTGACCGGCGGTGAGTCGGTCGTGATAGCACGGTGGCCGGGCACGACGGCCGCCGGCGTCCCGGCCTTGCCGCGGCTGACCGTTGACGCCGGAGCCGAGGCGGAGATCAGTTCGCTGATGCGGCTGGTCACGGAGGTGCGCCGGTTCCGGTCGGACCAGGGTCTGCGACCGGGCCAGCAAGTCCCGGCCGTGCTTACTGGCATCGGCGGGACTCCCCTGGCCGGGCACGAGGCGAGGATCCGGTCGCTCCTGCGGCTGACCGAGCCCGGCGAGGTATTCGTGCCGACGGGCACCGCACAGGCCGAGGGCGTCATCGTCGAACTCGACACGGCGGCAGGCCTGGACATCGAGGCCGAGCGCAAGCGCCTGACTAAGGACCTGGCCACCGCGCGGGCTGACATTGAGGCGGCCGAGCGGAAGCTGGCGAGCCCGTCCTTCGTCGAGCGGGCCCCGGGCGAGGTCGTGGCCAAGAACCGGGAGCGGCTAGCGGCCGCGCAGGCGGAAGTCCTGCGGCTGACCGAGCGCCTGGCCGCCCTGCCCAGCGGGGCCGACGGCGGATGAGGGGCAGACCGGCATGACCGGCGACTGGCAGGACCGGCTGCGCGAGATCGAGAAGGACATCTTCGCCCGCCGGCCCGAGCACTCCATCAACCCGTCGCTGGAGCGGATTACCGCCCTGGTCACGCTGCTCGGAGATCCGCAGCGAGCTTATCCGGTGATCCACATCACCGGCACCAACGGCAAGACCTCGACCGCCCGGATGGCCGAGGTGCTGCTGCGCGCCCGGGGACTGCGCACGGGCCTGTTCACCAGCCCGCACCTGTCCAGCGTCGGCGAGCGCATCGTGGTGGACGGACAGCCGCTGTCCGGGGAAGAGTTCGTCGAGGCCTACGACGAGATCAAGCCCT
>JASHUE010000100.1:0-8365 GCA_030040195.1 Streptosporangiaceae bacterium
TCCTACGGCGGGAACGCGCTGCTCGGCAAGATCGCGCACGGCCTGCGACAGGCCGCGTATGACGGGTGGGTGTCCAAGGAGTTCCTCGCCGAGCAGTTCATGCTCATCGGCATCACGGACAAGCACACGGGCCGGACCTGGCACATTTGCGGGGGGTTCCCGAGCGCGTCGGGCAAGACCAACCTGGCCATGATGCTGCCGCCGGACAGCCTCGGTGACCGCTACCACGTCGAGTTCTACGGCGACGACATCGCCTGGCTCCGAGTGGACCCGGCTGACGGCAAGATCTACGCGATCAACCCGGAGAACGGCGTCTTCGGGGTCGCGAAGGACACCAACGAGGAGACCAACCCGACGGCGCTCGGCTCGGTCGCGCCTGGCACGGGGGTGTTGTTCACCAACGTCGCCTACAACGAGATCACCCGCGAAGTGTGGTGGGAAGGCAGGACGCCGCTGCCCCCGGCCGACCTTACGGGCTGGCGCGACTGGACCGGGCGGCTGATCTCCGAGCGCACGGAGACCGAGCAGGACAAGCCGTGGGCGCACCCGAACAGCCGGTTCACGACCAGGCTGACGAAGGTGCCCAACATTGCCGCCGACTTCAACAAGCCCAACGGCGTCCCGATCGACGCGATCATCTTCGGCGGCCGCACCCGCGACCGGGAGCCGCTCATCCGCGCTATGACCGACATCGCCGAGGGCGTCTATGACGGCCTCACGCTGGGTGCCGAGGCGACCTTCGCGGCCGAGGGCGTGGAGGGCCAATTGCGGTACGACCCGATGTCGATGCGTCCGTTCATGTCCTACCCGGAGGGCGCCTACGCGGCCCACTGGCTGAAGATCATCGGTGCCGCCGCAGAAAAGCCGATCTTTGCCCACGTGAACTGGTTCCAGCGCGACGCCGACGACGGGCACTTCCTCTGGCCCGGCTACCGGGAGAACCTGCGTCCCCTGCTGTGGCTGATGCAGCTCAGGGACGGCCAGGTCCAGGGGATCCAGACCCCGGTCGGCATCGTCCCGGCCAAGGCCGAACTGGACCTGGAGGGCGTCGAGATCACCCCGGCGGACCTCGATCGGATCCTGTCCATCGACACCGACCGCTGGCGGCAGGAGATGGCGCGCCGCGAACAGCACCTGGCCCAGTTTGAGGGGCTGCCCGAGGAGATCTGGGCCGTGCACCGCCGCGTCGCCGCGGCGTTGGCCGCCCAGGAGGACTAGGCGAACCGGGTCGCCGGCAGCGCACCGACGACGCGGCGTGGGGGCTGCCGCTCTCCCTGCACGGCGATGTTAACGTTCCGTTATGGGGGAACTACGCTGCGTGGATGGTTCGATGCTGTCTGTCACCGCCGTGACGTGCCGCGACCGGGCGGGACAGCCCTATGAGATCACGCTGAACCTGGCCAGGGACTCGGTCCCCTTCGCTTCCGTCGGCCAGCGCTGTGGCCATAAGCTCGCGCTGCTTGCCGACCAGGTCACGGCCGCGCGGCTCGACCCCGAGCAGGCCGCGGCCTGGCCCGACCCTGACGATCGGTTCCCCAGCCCGGCGGTGCCGCGCGCCGCGAAGGCCGGCCCCGGTGGCCGGCACCACCTGGGTGGTTACCTGCCGGGCGAGTCCGAGTACTTCTCGCTGCGCTCGCGGGACCGCATCGACCTGCCTGGCAGCGGTGAGCTGCGGTGCCTGCTGCGCTCGAGCGCTACCTGGATGGGCGATTGCGTCGGCACCGGGCGGCACGGCCAGCCGGACCAGCGGCCGTGGCCAGCGATCAGGCAGTCGGTCATTGGCCGCGACCGGTGGCGGCTGTCGAGAAGAGCAGTGATCGAGGCTTGGGGGGCAGGTGGTATCGGAGTGCGTGCTGTCCTGACTTCGGCCGAACTGGTGGCATTCTTGGATACGGTTCTCACGGAGCCAGATACCTCTGTCCCGGCCGGGGCGGAGGTCGGGGAGTCAGCGGGGAAGCAGATGGGCGGGGCTGCAGTACCGTTCTGGCGGCAGCGAGGAAGGGTGCCGGATGGGATTGCGCGATCTCGTCTACCGGCTGTACGAGCGCAGGCTCGAGGCGGCGCTAACGCCTCAGGCGATACCCAGGCACGTCGGGGTGATGTGCGATGGTAACCGTCGCTGGGCGAGGTCAGCCGGGCTGGCCGACGTCAGCAGCGGTCACCAGGCCGGGGCCGACAAGATCTTTGAGTTGCTTGATTGGTGCCAGGACGCCGGCGTCGAGGTTGTCACGCTGTGGCTCCTGTCGACCGACAACCTGACCAGGCCGCCGACCGAGCTGGAGCCGCTGCTGCGGATCATCGAGGGCACGGTCCAGGAGCTGGTCGCCGAGGGGTGGCACGTCAAGCCAGTTGGCGCCCTTGACCTGTTGCCCGGGGAAACGGCGCAGGTACTGAAGGACGCCGGGGAAACCACGGCCGGCCGCCCCGGCTTGCTCGTCAACGTGGCGGTCGGATACGGCGGCCGACGTGAGATCGCCGATGCGGTCCGGTCCCTGCTCCAAGATCACGCCACCCGCGGCACGACCATCGAGGAGCTCGCCGAGATCCTGGACGTCGAGCACATCTCCGAGCACCTTTACACGGCCGGCCAGCCCGATCCTGACCTGGTGATCAGGACCTCAGGTGAGCAGCGCCTCGGTGGCTTCCTGCTGTGGCAGAGCGCACACTCGGAGTTTTATTTTTGCGACGCCTACTGGCCCGCGTTCCGGCGTGTCGACTTCCTGCGGGCGCTGCGCTCTTACGGTGCCCGGCACCGCAGGTTTGGCGCGTGAACAGCTCGTTACGGTACTTCCGTCGCTGACATCACTTAGGTACGGTCGGTAGTGACGGGCGGTGCCTAGCCGCCCGCCGGGAAGGCCCTCGAGATACTCGAGCTTCGCGTCCTCGTGCGCAGGCGAGATGAGCGACAGGGCCGGTGTGCGGCCCCTAGCTGGCCAGACCCGGTCCCGCCGACACGTCTGTGTCCGACCGCGGCGTCCGATGGGCGCCCAGGGGAGAGCGAGTGGCCACTTCCTCAGCACGCCGTCCATCGCGGCAGTCCGAGTCGGATGACACCAGCGGACAACGCCGTACCTACGTCCTTGACACCAGCGTCCTGCTGGCTGACCCGGCGGCAATCGGCAGGTTCGCCGAGCACCGCGTGGTCCTGCCCGTCGTCGTAATCACTGAGCTCGAGGCCAAACGCCACCATCCGGAGCTCGGTTACTTCGCCCGCCAGGCGTTGCGGTATCTCGATGATCTACGGGTCGATTACGGCCGCCTGGATGCCGACCTTCCGGTTGGGGAGTCCGGCGGTAGCATCCGGGTCGAGCTGAACCACTCCGACCCCGCCGTGCTCCCGGCCGGCTTCCGGCTCGGCGACAACGACACGCGGATTCTGTCGGTGGCCTGCAGCCTGGCCGCCGAGGGCGAGAGCGTTGTCCTGGTCAGCAAGGACCTGCCGCTGCGGGTCAAGGCGGCAGCGGTTGGCCTGACCGCACAGGAGTACCGGGCGGAGCTGCCCCCGGACTCCGGCTGGACCGGGATGACCGAACTGGACGTGACTGCCGCTGAGATCGACGAACTGTACGGGGCAGGCCGGATTGACCTGGCTGCGGCCCGTGACCTGCCTTGCCATACCGGGCTGGTGCTGATGTCCGGAGTCGCCGGTGCGCAGAGCGCGCTCGGCCGGGTGCTGCCGGACAAGTCGGTAAAGCTGGTCAGGGGAGACCGCGAGGCTTTCGGGCTGCGGG
Source organism: Streptosporangiaceae bacterium (assembly GCA_030040195.1). Taxonomy (GTDB): domain Bacteria; phylum Actinomycetota; class Actinomycetes; order Streptosporangiales; family Streptosporangiaceae; genus JAJYUU01. The sequence goes on from JASHUE010000100.1 coordinate 3,732, forward strand.
GCCGCAGCGCCGAGCAGCGCGTGGCGCTTGACCTGCTGCTGGACGGCGACGTGGGGATCGTCTCGCTCGGCGGCCGGGCCGGCACGGGCAAGTCGGCGCTGGCCCTGTGCGCGGGCCTGGAGGCCGTGATGGAGCGGCGCCAGCACCGCAAGCTCGTGGTGTTCAGGCCGCTCTACGCGGTCGGGGGCCAGGAACTCGGGTACTTGCCTGGTTCCGAGGCCGACAAGATGAATCCCTGGGCCCAGGCGGTGTTCGACACCCTTTCCGCGGTGACCTCCAAGGAAGTCATCGATGAAGTGCTCGAACGCGACATGCTCGAGGTCCTGCCGCTGACCCACATTCGGGGCCGGTCGCTGCATGACTCCTTTGTTGTCGTGGATGAGGCACAGTCGCTTGAGCGCGGCGTGCTGCTCACCGTGCTATCGCGGATCGGGGCCGGATCGCGGGTCGTGCTTACCCACGACATCGCCCAGCGCGACAACCTGCGGGTCGGGCGCCACGACGGTGTCGTGGCGGTAATCGAGAAGCTCAAGGGCCATCCGCTGTTCGCGCACATCACCCTCGTCAGGTCCGAGCGTTCGCCGATCGCGGCGCTCGTGACCGAGATGCTGGAGGACGCGAGTCTCTGACCAGGCCTCCGGCGGCCGCGACGGCTGTCCAGCGGCCCGGTTCGCCGTATGGGCTTATAGGGCGGTACCGTGACCAGCGTCATGAGCGATTTGCCTGACCCCGCCGGTGCCGCCAGCCCGCCGCTGCCGCCGTTGCTAATGCCAGCTGCCGAGCCGGTCTCGGTGATCATGCCGGTACGCAACGAGGAGCGCTACCTCGCCGATTCGGTACGGCATGTCCTCAGCCAGGACTACGAGGGCGAGATGGAGCTGATCATTGCCGTCGGCCCCTCGAAGGACGCTACGGCCGAGCTGGCCCGGAGCCTGGCCGCGGCCGAGCCACGGATCACGGTCGTGGACAACCCGACCGGGCAGCGTCCGGCCGCCATGAACATCGCACTGCGCTTTTGCCGCCACCCGGTCGTGGTCCGCGTCGACGGACACGCCATGCTCCCGCCCGGATACATCAGCACCGCGCTGGCCACCATGCGGGAGACCGGAGCGGCGAACGTCGGCGGGATCATGGCGGCCGAGGGCACCACCCCGTTCCAGCAGGCGGTCGCGTGGGCGATGACCTCGCCGTTCGGCGTGGGTGTGGCCAGGTTCCATACGGGCGGACAGGCGGGGCCTGCCGACACGGCCTACATGGGCGTGTTCCGCCGCGAGGCGATCGAGCGAGCCGGCGGATACAACGAGCAGTTCCAGATCGCCGAGGACTGGGAGCTTAATCACCGCATCCGCCAGGTCGGCGGGCTCATCTGGTTCCAGCCCGCCATGCGGGTCAGCTACCGGCCGCGGGCCACCGTGGCCGCGCTCGGGAACCAGTACTTCCGGTACGGCCGGTGGCGGCGAGTGGTCTCCCGCCAGCACGCGGGGACGATCAACCTGCGCTACCTTGCCCCGCCAATCGCCGTCGGGGCGGTCGCCGCCGGGACCCTGGCCGGAGTGGCCGGCCTGGCGGGCCTCGCGGCGAGCGCGGGGAGCTGGGCGGGCCTGGCCACGCTGGGCTTCATCGTTCCTGGGTGCTACGCGGTGGCGGTCGCGGCGATCGGCGCCAGGGCGGCGCGCGAACTGCCGCTGAGGGCTGCCGCTCGGGTACCGCTCGCACTGGCCACGATGCACATGAGCTGGGGCGCCGGCTTCATCTCCAGCCCTCGTCGGCTGGTCAGGCGGGTCACGGAAGGCGGACTGGCGTAGCCGGCCGAGGTCTGCGGATGATGACAGCCACGGTCGCGCCTCGTTCCCTCTATCGACTGCTCAACCTGGCATAGACCGGACGTCGGGCTCAAGATCCAGCAATGCTTGCGCTATGGCCAGGTCGGCCGGATAGGTGATCTTGAGGTTCCGCTCGCTGCCGCGGACCGTTCCGACCGGCACGTCGGGCAAATAGCGGAGCACGACGCTGCAGTCGTCGGTCGCCGCGCTCCCGGCAAACCCGGGGTCGGCGGCGGCCAGCTCGTAGGCGCGGCTGATCACGGACAGCCGGAAGCCCTGCGGAGTCTGGCAGCGGGCCAGCGACTCGCGCGGCAGGATGTGCCCGAACGTGCCGTCGGCGAGCTGCACGATCGTGTCGGCCGAGGGAACCACGACGCCCACCGCATCCCAGCGGTCAAGCGCGGTAATGCAGTCCGCGATGATCTTCTGATCGACGAGCGGCCTGGCCGCGTCGTGGAACAGCACCTTCCAGTCCTGGCCGGGTTCGCCCGCCGCCCGGTCACAACCGTGCTCGGCGGCGGCCCTGGATGTGAGCCAGGCGATCGCGCGCCGGGTCGAGTCGGTGCGGGCGACGCCACCCTCGATCACGTCCGCCAGGCCGGTCGATCCGGCCAGCTGGTCCCGTACCGGGCCGGTCAGCTCGGCGGCGGTCACCACCAGCACGTCGTCCACGCCGGGTGCCCGGCCGAAGGTCTCGACGCAGCGGGCAAGCAGCGTGGCCCCGCCGAGGACCTGGAGTTGCTTAGGAAGGCTCGAGCCGAATCGCGAGCCCGTCCCGCCGGCGAGCACCACCGCCACAGTCCGCATGGCCGGACCCTACCTGGTCGCCTTGCAGGCCGCGCCGGTCGGCCGCGGCGCGGACCCCGCCATAGCGGCAGGCTCATCAACGATGGCGCAGGGCGGTTTACTGTTGTTTGACGATGCGCGGAACGACAGTAGATGCGCCACAGCTGTTGCTAGAACGACAGCATGTTGCCCTTCACTGTCGTTTCCATGGCCGCCCTGCGAGAGCAGAGTGGCCGAAGCTGTTCCTGCGAGCGGGCGTGCCGGGGGTAAGGCCAGGGGAAGCTGACAGCGCCCGCCCTGACAGGCCTCGGGCCGAAGCTGAGGCGCGCGCTGGCGTCGCGCGCCAGCCCGTGGACGGCGACGGCCGCTGCCGCGCGCGTTTGGCGGGGTGTCAGGCCGGGACGGCCGGCCGGAGCTTCGATACGCTTGGTAACACTCTTACTACGTATCGTAAGAAGATCGTCAGTTCGGAGGACGCGATCGTCGCAGGACTGAACGGGCGGGACCCTGAGCGACGCGCGCGGCCTGCTGCGGCGGGCCACGCCGAACAAGTCACGCCCGCACCTGGGGGAGCCGGCCGGCTGCCCGCATCCATGGTTTCGTCGGCCGCTACAGGAAACCTGCCCGAAGCGGGAACGGCAGTCCCTGAGTACGACGCCCTGGACGACGCCGACGACACCGCTCCTGACGAACAGGAGACGTTCCCGACGGCTGATGCGGACGCGGAGATTGTCGCGGACGCGGAGATCGCCGCGGATGGGGCCGCCGACGCGGAACCGCAGATCGTGACGGACGCGGAGATCGCCGTGGATGGGGCCGACGGCGCGGAACCGGAGATCGTCTCGGACGCAGAGATCGTCTCGGAGGCGGATGCGGATGCGGACGTGGTCACGGCGGCGGAGGTGGTGGCGGACGCCGCCAGGAAAGCGGTCAACTGGGCGCGCGCCAGGTCGCTCTCGCCGACTTCGATCTGGGGTATCTCGGTAGCCCTGGCGTTCTGCGCGACCGCCTGGTTCAGCGCCGGGGACAGGGACGACAACTTCCGCGCGGTAGCCGCGCTCTGGGCTAGCTACCTGGCGTGGATGGCAGGCCGCAAAATGATCGACTGGCCGGAGGCCGGGCTGCGGAGGGCCAGGGGTCAGGCCGCCGGTCCTGTCGGTCGGCGCGTCACCGCCAGGACCAGATGGCTGGGCGCGCTGGCATGGTCGATGTCCGAATGCGCGATCTACGCGGGGCTGGCCGCAGGCGCGGCCGCCGAGGGATGGAGCCGCGTGTGGACCCTGGCCGTCGCCGTGATTGGCGTCGTGGCGATCAGGGACCTGATGTCGGCAATGTCCCGCACGACGGGCAACATTGAGAGGGGCATGGCGCCACGCTCCGCCTGGTCGGCCTTCTGGGGGTCGATCGACACGTTCCTCTCCATGCCGGCCGGCGGCCGGGTACTACTGGTCGGCATCGTCGCTCCCGTGTGGGGCTGCCGGGCGACACTTCTGGCGCTCATCGACTGGGGAGTCATCTCGATCATTTATGGCCTTGCCGCCCGGCCAGGCTCGGCCGGACGGAAGGTCAGCACCAAGACCGTGGACGAGCGGGCCGACGCGGATAGCGGGCGCGGACGCGGGCGCTGGCGGGCCGGACGACGTTCCAGGCGCGTGGAGGTTCGGCCAGCCGAGGGGGGCGAGGTGCCGTCCGTGGCGGCCAGCGGACAGGACCGGCGATCGGCAGGGAGCCTCGTCGTGCTGTTCCACCCAGGCTGGGGCAAGGACGCTCGCATGAATGCCGCGGCGGAGGCGCGAGCGGAAGCGGCCGGAGCGGCGCTGGCCGAAGAAACTGAGGCGGCCCTAGCCGAAGTTGCCGAGTCCGGTCTGGCCGAGCCGATGGCAGGCAAGGGTGACTCGGGGCATGCGGGACCCATGGCCCGCGAGGGTGACTCGGGACATGCGGGACCCATGGCCCGCGAGGGCGACTCGGGGCATGCGGGACCCATGGCCCGCGAGGGTGACTCGGGACATGCGGGACCCATGG
>JASHUE010000007.1:0-3044 GCA_030040195.1 Streptosporangiaceae bacterium
TGACGTGGCTGATAGCCGGAGCGCACAGCCTCCACATCGAGGCGTTCTTCTGCCGCCAGCCGGACGAGAACCATGCCGAGTTTTACCGGTTCCTGCTGGAGCGCAATGCCCGCATGTACGGCGTCCACTTCGCGCTCGACCCGGTCGGCGATGTCTACCTGGTTGGCAGGCAGCCGCTCGAGGCGATCAGCGCCGACGAGGTGGACCGGCTGCTCGGGTGCGTGCTGACCTACGCCGATGAGACCTTCGACCAGGCGCTTATGCTCGGATTCGGCTCGGCGATCAAGAAGGAGTACGCGTGGCGGGTGAAGCGCGGCGAGAGCCTGGCCAACCTGCGCGCGTTCGACCGGTTGACCGGCGCCGACAGAGACGGGGGACAGCCAGCCGCGGGTCAGGCCGTTAGCGGTCCGGCGGACGGCGGCCGGGGTCCGCGGCTAGCCGGACCCGATTTCGGGTGAGCTAAGAGCGGACCAGCCGCGATACGGCGTCGGCGGCCTCCTTGACCTTGGCCTCGGCTTCCGGTCCGCCGTGCTCGACGGCCTGTGCTACGCAGTGCCCGAGGTGGTCTTGGAGCAGGCCGACGGCCACCGCCTGCAGCGCCCTGGTGGCGGCCGAGATCTGGGTCAGCACGTCGATGCAGTAGGTGTCCTCCTCGACCATCCGCTGCAGCCCGCGGATCTGACCTTCGATTCGGCGGAGGCGCTTGAGGTAGGCGTCCTTGTCCTGCGTATATCCGTGCATGCTCTGACCGTACACCGATTTGGCCAGGGGATCGGGTGGCCGCCCGCGCTACCTGCGGAAGGGGTAAAAAGGGAGGGATACGGGCTAAAGCAAGGCCGGGGTGAACCCAGAGCGCCCGTTCAGCGATTCTTAGGGCAGGACCTGGATACTGAAGTGGCCAGGCCGGAGCGCGCGCCGGGCCGGCACAACGGAAGGACACCCCGGTGGCCCAGTACGACACGAGGTTCGCGGTCGGCGAGCGTGACTCGGGCGTTCGCAAGGTAAGCCGGCTGACCTGGCGCGTCGGCCTCGTCGGCGCGGCCGCCGCCGGGCTCGTTGGCCTGGTGCTCGCTCATCCGGCCAGCGCCAGCCGCCAGCAGGCGCACGAGCAGCCGGGCGTGATCATCATCCCTGGGCAGCCGCCTCAGCCAAGCACCGGCGGCGGCCAGGTGACCTCAGGCGCATCATGACCGTCGCGGACGTCGCGAGGGATTCCTTCGACGTCTTCGGAACTACCGCCGTCTTGCTGGTCACTTCCCGGCGGGCAGCGAGTCAGGCACGTGCCATTGCCGACCGCCAGCTGGCGGCGATCGACCTTGCCTGCAGCCGGTTCCGGCCGGACTCCGAGCTGATGCGGCTGAACGCGGCCGCCGGGAGCGGCGCCCAGCGGGTCAGCTCGTTGTTCGCCGACCTGCTGGCGGCGGCGCTGCGCGCGGCCAAGCTGACCGGTGGCGACGTCGACCCCACCTGCGGGCGGGCACTGGTCGGGCTCGGCTACGACCGCGACTTCGCGGAGGTGCGCGCGGCGGGTGACGCGCCGCCGCGGCTGACCGGGCCGGTCGGTCCGGTCCCCGGCTGGCACCGCGTGCACCTCGATCACGTCGCGCGCAAGGTGCGGCTCGACCGCGGCGTCCAGCTTGACCTCGGCGCGACGGCGAAGGCGTGGGCCGCGGACCGATGCGCGGAGCAGATCGCCGACAAGCTCGACTGCGGTGTCCTGGTCAGCCTCGGCGGGGACATCGCCGTGGCCGGGCCGCCGCCGGACGAGGGCTGGCAGATCCGGGTGACCGACGATCACGACGCGCCGCCGTCCGCGCCCGGCCAGACGGTGAGGATCAGCATCGGCGGCCTGGCCACCTCGAGCACAACGGTCCGCGCGTGGAAGGTCGGCGGCCGGCCGGTCCATCACATCATTGACCCCGCGACCGGGGAGCCCGCGCGATCCTGCTGGCGCACCGTCAGCGTCGCCGCCGGAACCTGCACCGACGCCAACATGGCGAGCACGGCAGCGATCATCAGGGGCGCCGCGGCGCCGAGTTGGCTGCATGACATCGGGCTCCCGGCCCGGCTGGTCCGCGAGGACGGAACGGTGGAAACGACGGCCGGCTGGCCGCGCGACTATGGGCCGGGAGACGCAGCGTGAGCACGATCCCAGCCAGCCACGTGGCGGCGATCGTGGTGACCTCCTCGACGCCGCTGTGGTACGCGACGAGGGCCACCGGGCTGGTGGCACTGGTGCTGCTGACGTTCAGCATGGCCCTCGGGCTGCTGTCCTCGGTCCGCTTTGCCCGGCCGACATGGCCCAGGTTCGTGACGCTCGGCCTGCACAGGAACGTGTCGCTGCTGGCGCTTGCCTTCACCGTCGCCCACATCCTCACCTCGGTGCTCGACGGATTCGTGAACATCCCGATCCAGGACGCCGTCGTCCCGTTCATCTCGTCCTACCGGCCGTTGTGGACCGGCCTCGGTGCGATCGCGTTCGACCTCATGCTCGCTCTGATCGTCACCAGCCTGCTCCGGACGAGAATGACCTACCGCGGCTGGCAGGTCGTGCACTGGACCGCGTACCTGTGCTGGCCGATCGCAGTCGTGCATGGCCTCGGCACCGGCACCGATACCCCCGTACGCTGGGTGCTCGTGCTGACCGGTGCGTGCGTGGCCGTCATTGCCGGCCTCACGCTCTGGCGGTTGATTCGAGGCTGGTCCGCCCGGCCGGTCGCGGCCACGGTCGGCGCGGTCGCCGTGGTGGCGACCATTGTCTTGGGCGCTGCGTGGCTGCGAGCCGGACCGCTTGCTCCTGGCTGGGCTCGCAGAGCGGGAACGCCGCCGACCGTGCAGACTCATGCGGGCGCGGCTAAGGCGCGAGGGGTTGGCCGATGAGCGTGCCCGGCACGGCGGCCGCGGCGGCGAGGCAGCCGCCCTCGCGCATGGAACTGCGCCTGATCCCGGCCGGCGGGCCGCTAGACCTCGCCGCTCACCTGGACCGCTACGGCCCGGTACAGCTCGGCGCAGCCGACCGCCTCATCGCCGAGGTCGAGCGGTCG
>JASHUE010000101.1:0-3356 GCA_030040195.1 Streptosporangiaceae bacterium
GCCGTAGAGGATCCTCGACATGATGTCGTAGCCAACGGTGTCAGTGCCGAGGATGTGGCCTGGTGACCAGAGCGGCAAGTTGACCTGGAGCAGATTCCCGACTGTCGGGTCGGGCACGTGGTACACCAGCGGCCAGACGAAACAGAAGAACAGCAGCACGACAAGGACCGTGCCAGGAACGGCGATCTCCAGCGTGCGCAGCCAGCCGCGCGCCCGCGGGACCGCGCCTGCGGCGAGGTCCGGTGCCGACGTGGTCAGCAGGTCAGCTGCGGGAACGGACATGACGGATCCTTGGGTCAAGCACGCCGTAGAGCAGGTCGGTGAGCAGGTTGACGAGGACCACGGCGATGCCGAAGACGAGCACGATGCCCTCGACCACCGGAACGTCCCTGTTGCTGATCGCGTTGAGCAGCTCAAAGCCGATGCCGGGCAGGGAGAAGATCTGCTCCACGATCACCGTCGCCCCGATCAGCGTGGCGAGGTTCAGCCCGATGACGGTCAGCAGGCCGATGAACGAGTTGCGCAGCACGTGCCGGGTGAGGATCTGCCACTCGCTGACGCCCTTGGCCCGCGCGGTCACGACGTAGTCCTCGGACTGCATCTGCTCGAGCAGATCCGCGCGCAGGAACCGGGTGTAGAAGCCGATGAGCGGGATCGCGAGGACGATGCTCGGCAGTGTCATCGTGTGCAGGTTGCCGGTCAGCGACGCGCTCAGCGAGGTATAGCCGATCGCCGGGAATATGGACCAGTGCACGGAAAAGACGATCACGAGCAGCAGGCCGAGTACGTACGGCGCGGTCGAGATGCTGGCCATGGACAGCACCAGGGACAGCCGGTCAATGATGCCGCGTGGCCAGCGGGCGCACAGGACGGCCAGCGGCACCGACACCACGAACGTGAGAATCAGCGCGTAGACGACGAGTTCGAGCGTGACCGGCAGCCGCGACCCGATAATCGACGCGACCGACTGCGGGCTCGCCAGCGAAGTGCCGAGGTTGCCGGTCGCCGCCCCGGCGAGCCAGTGCCCGTACCTGACCCAGAGCGGCTCATTGAGGTGCAGTTTGATGGAGAACGAATGGATCTCGGCGGGCGTTGCGTTGATGCCGAGCAGAGCCGAGGCCGCGTCACCTGGCAGCGCGTTCAGCAGCAGGAACGTCAGGAGCGTGACCCCCCACAGAACGGGGATTGCCGACAGCAGCCGCCGGCCGCTGAGCCGCGCGGCCGGAGATCTGGCCAGTCGGCGCGCGAACGCGCCGCCTGGCCAGCGAACCGGCTGAACTGGTACCGAGGTGCTCATCCCGGCGGCAATCCCAGCCTCATGCGATGAGGTACCTCATCCGTTGTTGTTGTAGACGTACTGCCAGAGGATCTCCGGGTTCACGTCCGTGACCGGAAGGGGCGTTGTCAGGCCGGGCCCGCCGACGCCATGGTCGGCGATGTTGTAGCCGGCGATCGGGAACAGGAACGGTCCCCACGCGTTCTTCGCGATCATGGCCGCGGCGGCGTCGTAGTCGGTCTGCCTGGTGGCGTTGTTGATCGTCCCAGCAGCAGCGAGCAGTAGCCCGGTGAGCGATGTGCTCCACACGCCGGTGAACGGTGACGAAGAGCAGAACCGGAAGCAGACGCCGACGCCGGTGCCCGGGTCGTAGGCACCCGCCGTCTGCAGCATCGACTGCCACTTGCCCCCCTCGAACTGGGCGATCAGGCCGGTCAGGTCCCAGTTGGCCAGCGTGACCTTCATTCCGGCGGCCTGCCACTCGGTCTGGATGGCCTCGTCCATCTCCGTGGCCGTCGGGACGCTGATCGTGCCGAGAGTGAAGCTCAGCCCGCCGAGCGATTTGACCAGAGCCTTGGCCTTGGCCAGGTCGTAGGTGATGTAGCCGGGCACCGTCTGCTCGTAGAACAGCCCTGCCGGGGCCGTGAACGACTCGCCGACCGGGTAGGTGTCGCCGAACAGGCTCTTGTCCAGCAGCGCCGCGTTCGTGGCGTAATAGATCGCCTCCCTGGCCTTGATGTTGTTGAAGGGACGGATCTTCGTATTGAGCTGGATGTCATAGGGCGACGTCGACGGCTCTGCGGTCGTCGTGAATTTTGCCTTGAACGAGCCCACCAGCGCCGTCGTCGACATGCCCTCGTAAGCCTGGCCGGCGTTCGACTCCATCGCCGTCAGCGCGTTCTCGTCGCTGCTGACCGGCTTGAAGGTCAGCGAGTTCAGGTACGGCAGACCCGGCTGCCAGTAGTTCGGGTTGCGCTTGAGCACGAGGAGCGAGGACGGAACGTCGGTCACGACCGTGAACGGGCCTGCCCCGACCGGCTTGAGCGCGAACGCTTTCTCGCCCATCTTCGCAACAGCCGTCGGCGAGGCGATCCAGTTGAATATGTCGCCCTGCAGCGCGTTGATAAACGGCGCGTCGACATAGGACAACGTTATCGAGAGGCTGTACGGCCCGGTCTGCGTGATAACAGGAGTGCCGACGAGCATCGGGTTGCAACTGCAGGTTCCCGTCAGGTCACGCTTCCAGTTCCAGACGACCGCGGCGGCGTTGAACGGCGTGCCGTCGGAGAACTTCACGCCCTGGCGGAGCGTGATGTTCACGGTTTTGCCGCCATTGGAGAACGAGTAGCCGGTGGCCAGGTCGCCGGTCTCCTTCCCGCCGGCGGTCAGCTCGAACAACTCGCCGTAGATGGCGTCCATGTAGCTCATGTTCGCGGCGCCGTCGGTGTCGGTGGCCGGGTCGAGCCCGGGCCAGGAGCCAGCGAAGCTGTCTCCTTCAAGCACGGTCAGCGACCCGCCGTGCTTGGGTGCCGAGCTTGAGGTTGTTGTGCTCGAAGGCTTCGACGATCCGCAGCCGGCCAGGATGACCGCCACGACCGTCGCCAGGATGACGGACGTCAACCGCAGGGCGGACGGCCGCGCGTTGCGTCTGAAGCATGTCTTGGGTCTCACGTCGATGCTCCCGCTGTGCAGATGCTCCCAGTACGAACAGGCGGCTGCGCATGCCGCGCTGCCCGGCCCGGGCGGTGCGGTTCGGCAGACCTCAGCGCAGTGAGCTTTGCCTCACTGATTGACCCGCCCAGCTTGGGCGACTCGCCCGGCGTGCGTCCACAGTGCTTCCGCCGGGCGAAAGAGAGATGCGAGGCCGCCCCTCGCCGGCCGCGACAGTTCTGGTCAGGGCCTTTGGCGGCACCAGTCGCGCACGCGTCGTTCGCCGCACGTTTGCGGCGCCGTTTCTATGGGTTTAGCCCAAATCACTTACTTCTTGCGGAACCGGGCATCGCATGCCAGCATTATTTCAGCCGTGTTAATTGCTTCCCGCCCGTAACCGGTTCGATCTGCTGACGGGCCGTCGCTCGGG
>JASHUE010000102.1:0-4640 GCA_030040195.1 Streptosporangiaceae bacterium
GCTGGCTGCGCTGCGCCGGGCCGAGCGGGACCCGGCCGGACTCAGCGACGACGAGGCGCTCGCGCTCCTGGACGCTGACGGGCCGGAACTGGAAGCGCTGGCCGCACTCGCCGACGGGCTGCGCCGGGACGCGGTCGGCGACGACATCAGCTACGTCGTCACCAGGAACATCAACTTCACCAACGTCTGCTACACCGGCTGCCGGTTCTGCGCGTTCGCCCAGCGCCGCACCGACGCCGACGCCTACACGCTGTCTCTTGAGCAGGTGGGAAACCGGGCCGCGGAGGCGTGGGACGCCGGCGCGACCGAGGTCTGCATGCAGGGGGGCATTCACCCGGACCTGCCGGGGACCGCGTACTTTGAGCTGGCCGCCGAGGTCAAGCGCCGCTGCCCGGACCTGCACGTGCACGCGTTCTCGCCGATGGAGGTGATGAACGGCGCGTCCCGTACCGGCCTGCCGGTGCGGGAGTGGCTGACCAGGGCGCGAGCGGCCGGAGTGGACTCGCTGCCTGGCACCGCGGCGGAGATACTCGACGACGACGTCCGCTGGGTGCTGACCAAGGGCAAGCTGCCCGCCGCCGCCTGGATCGAGGTGATCACCACCGCGCACGAGCTCGGCCTGCGCACCACCGCCACGATGATGTACGGGCACGTGGACACCCCGGCGCACTGGGTCGGCCACCTGCGAGTGATCCGCGGCATCCAGGAGCGCACCGGCGGGTTCACCGAGTTCGTGCTGCTTCCGTTCGTGCACGCCAGCTCCCCGATTTACCTGGCCGGCATGGCCAGGCCGGGGCCGACGCGGCGAGAGAACCGTGCGGTGCACGCGGTGTCCAGGCTGATGCTGCACGGCGCGATCGCGAATGTCCAGTGCTCCTGGGTGAAGCTCGGCGAGGAGGGCTGCCTGGACGTGCTCCGCGGCGGGGTGAACGATCTGGGCGGGACGCTGATGGAGGAGACCATCAGCCGGATGGCGGGGTCGCAGAACGGGTCCTACAAGACGATCAGCCAGCTTGCCGCACTCGTGGCCCCGACCGGCCGCAAGCTGCGCCAGCGCACCACCCTGTACGGCACTCCGCCCGCCGAGCGGGTCGCGGCTGCCGCCGCCAGCGACGGGGTGTGCGACTCGGTGCGCGGTCCCGCTCGGCTGGCACCGCGCGCCCAGCTGCCGCTGATTGACGCCTAGCCGCGCGTGTCGTCGGCGTTAGACCAACGGTGCTCGCCGAACGGTGCAAGCCCAGCTGCGCTAGCCCAGCTGTGCTAGCGCAATTGTGGCGAGGTCAGCACGGTAGCCCACACCACCTTGCCGCGCTGATCCGGCGCCGGGCAGTAGCCCCACCGGTGGCTAAGCGAGGCCACCACCTGCAGGCCGCGGCCAGTCTCGGCCTCCCAGTCGGGCTGGCGCGGCAGCGGCACCTCGTTGCTCGGATCCGCGACCGCGCAGAGCACGCACGGCCCAGGGTGCAGCAATCCGAACCGGATGGGGCTGGCCAGGCTGCCGGTTCCTGGCCTGCCGACGGCGTGCCGCAGGGCATTAGTCAGCAGCTCGGAGACCACGGCGGCGACGTCTTCGGCGCAGTCGGGTGTGCCCCACCGCTGCAGCGTTCGTAAGGTGAACGTTCGCGCCGCCGTTACCGAGCTCGGTACCGGCGCCGGGGTCCGCGTCGCCACCAGCGGTGCGCTCGACCAGCCGGTGGCGGATACGCCGGCCGGGGGCACGCCGGTGGCGGCCAGGATGGGTTCGACCGGCCAGTACCCGGACAGGAGCGCGGCCATCTCGGCGGCGGACTGCAGCCACGGCCAGGCAGTGCCGGTGCGGGCGACAGGCGTCAGTTCAGCCGAGCGCGCGGTCATCACGGCTCCAGAGCGTGGGCAGGCGGAAACACACAGTAAGTTATGTCCGTATTAGCTCCATCCTGCCCGACAGAATAAGCGGTCTGCAAGGCCGTCTGCACGTGCATATGATTTGTTATCCCCGACTCGCGCAGGCTAGGGTTGATCCATTCCGTCTGTCTGCACGTGCCAATGCACGTGCAGATCACAAATGGCGAGCTTGGGAGACAGAGATGCAGGTAGTGAATGGCGTCCCCGCTGACCAGCTGGCGGAGGGGACGCAGTGGCGCAAGAGCCGTGCCAGCAATCCGAGCGGCAACTGCGTCGAGATGGCCGCCCTGCAGGACGGCGGCGTCGCCGCCCGCAACTCGCGGTACCCGTCCGGACCCGCCCTGATCTTCACGCGCGCCGAGGTGGCCGCGTTCCTGGCTGGCGTCAAGAACGGCGAGTTCGACGACCTCGGCTAGATGCTCGTTGCCGCAAATCCGCAACAGTACGGTCGTTCTCCTACAGATTCCCATCGGATCCGGTGATATCGTGCCCGTGCGCCCGTGAAAAAGGCGGTCGCCGCGCGCTGGATCAGCGGCTTTGCGGTGCCCGCAAAAGCGGGGTAATGGTTGAGGGCAGAGAGCTGCTGAGCGGGGCCGGGACGGCCGGCTCGGTTAGCGGGAGCGACTGTGAACATGGTTCAGCAGCCTGACGACGAGTCTGTGCCGGAGCTGGGCCGTCTCGAGGCGGTCAGCGGTCCGACGGCGTTACGCATGCTGCTCGGCGCTCAGCTGCACGACCTGCGCGAGGCCGCCGGCATCAGCCCGGATCAGGCGGGTTACGAGATTCGCGGGTCGCGGTCGAAGATCAGCCGGCTAGAGCACGGCCGGGTGAGCTTCAAGGAGCGCGACGTCTCGGATCTGCTGACGCTGTACGGCGTCACCGACGAGAAGCGCCGTGCGCACATGCTCACGCTCGCACAGCACGCGAACAATCAGGGCTGGTGGGCGAAGTACGACGACGTCCTGCCTGACTGGTTCGAGACCTACGTCGGACTTGAGCAGGCGACGTCGCTGATCCGCAGCTACGAGCTGCAGTTCGTGCCCGGTCTGTTCCAGACCGAGGACTACGCGCGGGCGGTCACCATCCTCGGGCACCGAGCCGCGTCGGCCGAGGAGATCGAGCGGCGGGTTAGCCTGCGGCTCAAGCGCCAGCAAGTGCTGGCCGGACCACAGCCGCGGGTCTGGTCGGTCATCGACGAGTCGGCGCTGCGACGGCCACTCGGCGGCCGGGACACGATGCGCGCCCAGTTGCGGCATCTGCTGGAGATCGCGGAGCTGCCGCAGGTGACGCTGCAGCTGATGCCGTTTGACCGCGGCGGTCATTCGGCGGCCGGCGGGTCCTTCGCGATCCTGCGGTTCGCCGAACCTGACCTGCCGGACATCGTGTACATCGAGCAGCTCACGGGCGCCCTCTACCTCGACCGGCACGAGGAGATCGACCACTACCGCGAGGTCATGAACAGCCTGAGCGCCGAGGCCGAGACCCCGGCCGACAGCGAGCGGCTGCTCAAGCGGATCATCAGGGCCACGTAGCAGGCGAGTGACAAGGCAGCGAGCGCGAAGGGCGACCAGATGACCAGTGAGGCGGCACCGCAAGCGCAGGGAGAGGCTGGGCCAGCGCCCGCGCCGGGTGACGCACCCTCGTTCGACACCAGCGTCGCGCACGTCGCGCGGGTCTATAACTACTGGCTGGGCGGTAAGGACAACTTCGCGGCGGACCGCGCGGCGGCGGAGCAAGCGATGGCCGCCTATCCCGACATTGTCTTGTCGGCACGGGCCAACCGCGCATTCCTTCGCCGTGCCGTGCACTTCCTGGCCGGCGAGGTAGGCATACGGCAGTTCCTCGACATCGGCACGGGCATCCCGAGCGCGAACAACACGCACGAGGTGGCGCAGGCGGTAGCGCCAGACAGCCGGATCGTCTATGTCGACAACGATCCCATCGTGCTCGCCCACGCACGGGCGCTGCTCACCGGCAGCCCGGCGGGTGCGACCGACTACGTGGACGCCGACCTGCGGAACCCCGATCAGATACTCGAGCGTGCCGCCCGGACCCTGGACTTCACCCAGCCGACCGCGATCATGCTGATGGCGATCCTGCAGCACCTGAGCGCGGATGACGATCCCTACGCCGTTGTGGCCAGGCTACTCGCTGCCCTGCCGGCCGGAAGTTACCTGGCGCTGTCGCACCCGGCAAAGGACATCGAGCCGGAGAAGATGGCCGCGATGGCGGCGCGCCTGAACCAGATGATGGCCGAGAAAGTGACCTTCCGCACCGAGTCCGAGGTGGCAGTCTTCTTCACCGGGCTGGAGCTGGTCGAACCGGGGATGGTCAACGCCCCGCGCTGGCGGCCGGCCTCGGCGGAAGAGGCCAGCAGCCCCGCGGCCCTGTGGTCAGGCGTGGCCCGTAAGGCCTAGCCGGCCGGTTTGCGCGTTCCTCGCCGAGCAGATCGACGCCCGCCCTTCGCCGGAAAGCGTGGTCAGCAGCGCAGGGTGAACTCGCCGGGGTTGCGGGCGGGGCGGTCGGCCGGCGGGGCGGCGGGGTAGCCGACGCCGATCGCGCCCATGGGCTCCCAGTCGGCCGGCAGGCGCAGCGCGCTGGCGGTCGCCTCCCGGCAGAACAGCGTGCTCGACACCCAGCAGGAGCCGAGACCGTCGACCGCGAGCGCGACCAGCAGGTTCTCGACGGCTGCCCCCATCGAGACCACGAACATCGTCCGCTCCGCGGCGTTGCGCCGGTCATCGGGGTAGGCGTGC
>JASHUE010000103.1:0-3101 GCA_030040195.1 Streptosporangiaceae bacterium
AGCGGATAAGCCGGTGGCCGTCGAACAGCAGGTCCACCGGATTGCCGGGCAGATGCCCCCCCTTGATCAGCACCCACTGAGGGCCCATCGCATTGATCGTCCTGGCCGCGGCCAGCATCTCGGTCTCGTCGGATATCTGCGTGCCGGTGAGCAGTTCGGCCTCGAGCAGGTTCGGAGTGACGACGGTAGCCAGCGGCAGCAGCCGCTCGCGCATCGCGTCCAGCGTGCCCTCGGAGATCAGGCTGTCACCGTGCTTGGAGACCGCGACCGGGTCGACCACGACCGGCGCCGCCACCTCGGCCAGCCCATCGCACACGATGCCGACGAGCTCCGCCGAGGCCAGCATGCCGGTCTTGATCGCCTGTGCGCCGATGTCGCCGAGCACTGAGTCAAGCTGCGCGGCGACAGCATCGGGCGGCAGTTCCCAGTAACCCTGAACGCCGACCGAGTTCTGCGCCGTGACGGCGCAGATGACCGTCATGCCGTGCACGCCCAGCGCCAGCATGGTCTTGAGATCGGCCTGGATACCGGCACCACCGCCGGAGTCAGAACCTGCGATGGCAAGCACGCGGGGCGGGGCTGGCACCATGGCTCCACGATAAGGGCCATCCAGCCCCGCCACCTGCGCCTGCTAGCTCAGAACACCTTCAGCTTCCTGGCCGCAGA
Organism: Streptosporangiaceae bacterium; assembly: GCA_030040195.1. Taxonomy (GTDB): domain Bacteria; phylum Actinomycetota; class Actinomycetes; order Streptosporangiales; family Streptosporangiaceae; genus JAJYUU01. Next base: position 667 of record JASHUE010000103.1, read on the forward strand.
CAGAGCCGGCTCATCTCCGGCTGCCAGCACGCCGAGTTCCTCCCAGCTGCCGCGCTGGGTAACCCACCGGATGAACGAGAAGGCGTCGGAGCTGACCGTTGCCATTGCCTCTCCGCTGCCGAAGCTGATGATGCGCGCCGCCGGACCAGTGATCTGCAGTTCGTACACGCCATTCTCGGCGGCGTCCTGGTTTTGCTGCGGCAGCGCCGCCTCGGCCCAGTCCAGGACCGACCCAAGCCGGAACTCATCAGCGGGCGGAGGCGGCCCGGCCAGCGGACCGCGCGGGCGGAACAGGTCTGCCCGGATGTGCGTGAAATGGTCGAAGCTGTAGGCGGACGGCAGGAGCGAGGCCGGATAGGTGCCCAGGTCTCCGAGCGGCAGCTCCATGTCCACGGCGGCGAGTTCCGCCAGCCGCCGCAGGGCCACCTCGCTGACCTCGGCGTAGTCCTTCACCACAGCCGATGCGGTCATATCGCGCCGGGACCTGACCACCAATTCCTGGCCCGCCTCGGTCGGCATGCCGCTGACATCGGGCAGCTTGCTGCCATCGACGACGGCCCAGAACAGCGCGCCCAGGTGGGCGACCAGGTCCTTGACGGTCCAGCCCTCGCAGCCCGAGGCCGCCGCCCAGTCTGAGGGCCCCAGGCGCCAGCAGATCTCGAGCAGCGCATCCCGGTCTTCCCTGACGGCTTCGATCGCCGGGTTCATCGTGACCTCCTCGCATAGTGACGTTATGTAAGATAACCTCAATATGCCACTGCCGAACGGCGCGTGCAAGCCAGGCAGGTGAGTTACATAAATGAGATGCAAGACAGGCAGGGGGCCAACGACCAGCGGTCATCGCTGCGCGCCGAGCACGTGGCGCAGACCAGGGCGGCGCTGGTGTCGGCGGGCCGACGGCTGTTCGGGCGGTCCGGTTTCGCGGCAACCTCAGTCGAAGACCTGGCCAGGGACGCGGGCGTCACGACCGGCGCCCTCTACCACCACTTCCCGACCAAGGCCGCATTGTTCGAGGCCGTCTTCGAAACGGTGCACCTGGAGTTGATGGCCGCGTCGCGCGACGCCGCCGCGCGCGCTGACGGGCCGATCGAGCTGCTGGCACTGGGGTTCGAGGCGTTCCTGGATAAGGTCCTCGAGCCTGACGTGCAGCGCATCGTCATCACCGACGCGCCGTCGGTGCTCGGACCCGCCAAGTTCACCGAGCTTGACGAGCGGTATGCGTTCGCCGCGATCGTTGCGGCCCTCGAGGCCGCGGCCGATAAAGGTGCGCTGCGAGCAGATGACCCGCAGACACTGGCGACGCTGCTGCTCGGCATGCTCCAGCGCGGCGGCATGCTCATCGCCAGTTCCACCGAGCCGGTGGCCACCAGGGACGCGGTCGCTGCGACGCTGCGGTCAATCCTGGCCGGGCTGGCCAGCCGCTAGCCGCCCGCCACGCCACGTACAGGATGCCGCAGCCGGGGCGGATGAGTCATCAGCGCTGAGCGCGGATCAGCTGAAGGTGCAGCTAGATCCGTTGAAGACACACGTCGCAGGAGTAGCGGCCGAACCGCTGCCCATCACCAGGAAGCCGATGCCCTCGCCTTGACCCAGGAGTCCGCTCGCGCGGCCCTGCCCATAACCGCCGTCATTCTGTCCGTAGGCTAGGCCACTGCTCGGGCCGCCCCCGAACTGGCGCTGCGATGCAAAAGCCGTGCCGCCGTCACCGCCCGGCGAGGCGCGCCATTGGGCGCCGATCACGTACCGGATATGAGTGCCCGGCATCGTGAACTCCAGCTGCCAGTTGGCCGGCACATGCTTCCCGCGCACGATGATGACGGCTTGGAAGTTGCCGTTCTGCTGCCACGGGACGCTGAAGGTGAACGTCAGCCCGGAGGTTGCGGAGCGCCGGCCCGCCACGTCGGCCTGCCCGGTTTCGCCGCGGCCGGCGTGACGGCCGATGCGCTCGCCCGGCGTGCTCGTTGCTACCTGGCCGCCACCGCTTACCGAAGAGCATTGCTGCGAGCACGGCACGCCGTACGGCGCGTTCGCCGTGGGAAATCTCAGTTCGGTGTGTGGCGAGTAGATCCACAGCCCGGCCGCGAGAACGAACCCGGCGCCGGCCGCGAACCATGGCGTAACCAGCAGGCTCCTGACCGCGCCGCGCGCGACGCCGCGCATCGAGGCGGACCGGACATCTCTCAGCCGAGTGGTTTGCTCCCGACTCTCGCGCGCCTCATCCGGGCGAGACGTCGCCAGCGCTGCCCTCACCGCTGAAATGGCAGCACTCATGCGGACACGACGGGCCGAGTCGTTGACTCGCAGTTGCGCCCGGTGCCGGGAAACTCGCGGCTTGCGATGGCGGGGCATCAAAGGCGTTATATCAAGCCGCAACCCGATCGGCCAGTGCCCTTCACCGGGGTCGTCGATCACCTTGGCGGATTAAGGTCCGGCTA
>JASHUE010000104.1:0-7153 GCA_030040195.1 Streptosporangiaceae bacterium
TGCCCAACGACAACATCGACCGGGCAGTGCGCAGGGGCGCGGGCCTGGAGGCCGGCGGTGCCGCCTATGAGAACGTCCACTACGAGGGCTACGCGCCCGGCGGCGTCGCGGTGCTGGTCGAGTGCCTCACCGACAACAGGAACCGGGCCGCCGCCGAGGTCCGCGCCGCGCTCACCCGCAACGGCGGGACCATGGCGGACCCTGGCTCGGTCTCTTATCTGTTCAACCGCAAGGGTGTTGTGATCGTCGGCAAGTCCGGGGGTATCACCGAGGATGACGTTCTGAGCGCCGTGCTGGATGCCGGCGCCGAGGAGGTTAACGATCTTGGCGAGTCCTTCGAGGTGGTCAGCGAGGCAACTGACCTGGTCACCGTGCGCTCCGCGCTGCAAGCGGCAGGCATTGAATATGAGTCGGCGGAAGCGGCCTTCCTGCCCTCGGTTGAGGTACCGCTCGACGAGGAGAACGCCAAGAAGGTGTTCCGGCTGATCGAGGCCATCGAGGACTCCGACGACGTGCAGGACGTGTACGCCAACTACTCGGTCTCTGACGAGATCATGGAGAAGCTCGGGTGACCTGCCCGAGCCGCCCCGTACGCGCCGCACTCAGCGATGGATAGCCGCCTGGAGATACGCCCTTTCGGGCCTGATGACGACGTCGAGGCGGAACTCGACCTGCGCCGCCGCGCCTTCGGGCCGATCACCGCGGCGGATGAGAACACCTGGGTCGCCCGCATCGAGGCCGTGATCGACGCCGGCCAGATGTTTGGGGTGTTCGATGGGAGGCGGCCGGTGGCGAGCGCGCGCTATTACGCGATGCGGCAGTGGTGGCACGGCCGGTCGATGCCGATGGCCGGGGTAGCCGGGGTGAAGGTAGCCCCCGAGGAACGCGGCCGGGGGATCGGGCGGGCGCTGATGACCAGTCTCCTGGCCGAGCTGACCGCGGCCGGTTACTGGATCTCGACCCTCTACCCGAGCACGCTGCCGCTGTATCGCTCGCTCGGCTGGGAGAACGCGGGCGGCCTGTACGAGGCCGTGATCCCGGCGCACGTCCTGACCGCGCTCACCAAGGCTGACCCGCATCTGGTCCATCGGGCCGATCCGGCCGAGCCCTTGGCCGTGCGCCGGGCGGGCGCCGCGGACGCGCATGCGGTGGTCGCTGCGCTCGGGCGCGCACACCAGGCGCTGCGCGACAACGGTCCGACCACGCGCGAGCCGGCCGAGCTCGTGCGCTGGCTCGGCGACCCCGACCAGTTCGCCTACCTGGCCGAGGACGGATTCCTCAGTTACCGCTGGACCCGCGGTCACGAAGAGATCGAGGTCGACTACCTGGTCGCGGCGTCGGCCGCTACGGCCAGGGCCTTCTGGCAGATCCTGGGCTCGCACGCCACGATGGCCGAACGAGTGCGGGCGTGCCTGGCACCCGACGACCCGATCGGGTGGCTGCTGACGGAGCCAGTCGCGGTCACCAGCCGCGCCGAGACGTGGATGCTGCGCCTCCTCGATCCCCCGCAGGCGATCGCGGCCAGAGGATTTCCCTCGGCGGCCGCGCTCGAAGTCGCGGTGGACGTGCGCGACCAGGACATTCCTTCCAATTCAGGGCTCTGGACGCTCCAGGTCAGCGGGGGCGCAGGGAAGCTCGCGCCGACCGGGGGCGAAGCCGGCAATCGGGTGCTCCGTCTCGGCGCCCGCGGATTCGCCGCGTTGTTTGCCGGAGTACCGCTCGCGACGCTGCGGCGGGCGGGCCTGGCCGCCGGGGACACGAGCGCCGATGAGGCGCTGGACTGCGCCTTCGGCGGCCCGGCGTTCATGTTCGACTACTTCTGATCCCCGCCGTTGAACCCCGCCATCAGGTGGCCTGGCGTTCATGTTCGACGACTTCTGATTCCCGCCCTTGATTCCCGCCGTCAGGTGGCCTGGCGTTCATGTTCGACGACGGCCAGGTACGAGGCGGGCTTGCGAGCGCCGGGCCCGTCCGCGGCCAATTCCCGGCCCGCGCTCAGCGCGCCGGCGCCGACGGCGGGCCCGGACCCGGTAACGTGCAAGCCGAACAGGTGTTCGCAGTGGCGGGGCGGCGGAACAGCGGGACGGTGACAGGATGCGCGTGCTCGGCGTGGATCCTGGCCTTACCCGGTGCGGTGTCGGCGTCATCGAGGGAGCGCCTGGCCGGCCGCTGCGGCTGCTCGGCACCGACGTGATCAAGACGCCTGCCAGCGACGACATCGGCGCGCGGCTGCTCGCGCTGGAGACCGAACTGGAACGCTGGGTGGCAGCCCACCGGCCCGACGCGGTGGCCGTGGAGCGGGTCTTCAGCCAGCACAACGTGCGCACGGTGATGGGCACCGCCCAGGCGGGAGCGATCGCCATCATCTGCGCAGCCCGGCGCGGCGTGCCGGTGGCGCTGCACACCCCGAGCGAAGTCAAGGCCGCGGTGACGGGCAACGGCCGGGCCGGCAAGGCCCAAGTCACCGAGATGGTCAGCAGGCTGCTGCAGCTGACCGATCCCCCGCGGCCCGCCGACTGCGCGGACGCGCTGGCCCTGGCCATCTGCCACCTGTGGCGCGGCGAAGCCCAGCAGCGGCTCGCCGCCGCCGCCGCCCAGCTAGCCGCCGGAGGCGCGCGATGATTGCTCACCTGACCGGAACCGTCGCCGCGGTGGCACCCGACTGCGCGGTAATCGACGTCGGCGGGGTCGGGATCCAGGTGCAGTGCACGCCGGGCACCCTGGCCGGGCTGCGCCAGGGCGAGCGGGCCAGGGTGGCGACGTCGCTCGTGGTCAGGGAGGACTCCCTGACGCTCTACGGGTTCGCCAGCGACGACGAGCGGAACACGTTCGAGCTGCTGCAGACGGCTAGCGGCGTCGGGCCGCGGCTGGCCCTGGCGATGCTGGCCGTGCTCACACCGGACGCACTGCGCCGGGCCCTGGCCGCCGAAGACCTGGCCATGCTCACCTCGGTGCCGGGAATCGGCCGCAAGGGGGCGCAGCGGATCGTGCTCGAGCTGGCCGGCCGGCTCGGCGGCCCAGGCGACGGGCAGCTGTCCGGGGCGGGGGTCCTCGCGCCGGTGGCCATGCTCGCGCCCTGGCGGGAGCAGGTGAAGGCTGGCCTGATCAGCCTCGGCTGGCAAGCTCGAGAGGCCGAGCAGGCGATATCGGCGGTGGAGCCGGAGCTGCTCGCGGCGGCCGGCGGCAACGGCGACCCCGGCCAGGCCGGCCAGCCCGGTGAGGCCGGCCAGCCAAATGGGCCCGCCGTCGACGTCTCGGTCGCGCTGCGGGCCGCGCTCCGCGTGCTGGGGCGGTCATGACCCGCGAGCCGGACGAGGCGGAACGAACCGTCTCCGCGCTAGCTGACGCTGATGACCGGGTCGTCGAGGGCGCGCTGCGGCCCAAGCGCCTGGCCGAGCTGATCGGCCAGACGCGGGTGCGCGAGCAGCTCTCGCTGATGCTGGAAGGCGCACTCCGCCGCGGCCGCGCCTCGGACCACGTCCTGCTCTCCGGCCCTCCCGGCCTCGGCAAGACGACGCTCGCGATGATCATCGCGGCCGAGCTGGGCGCGCCGATGCGGATCACCAGCGGCCCGGCCATCGAGCGAGCCGGGGACCTGGCGGCGATCCTGTCGACGCTGTCCGAGGGCGAGGTCGTGTTCATCGACGAGATCCACCGCGTCGCCCGCCCGGCCGAGGAGATGCTCTACCTGGCCATGGAGGACTTCCGGGTCGACGTGGTGATCGGCAAGGGGCCGGGCGCCACCGCGATCCCGCTCGACATCGCGCCGTTCACCCTCGTCGGCGCGACGACCAGGGCCGGGCTGCTGCCGGCCGCCCTGCGCGACCGGTTCGGGTTCACCGCTCACCTGGACTTCTACGAGCCCGAGGAGCTCGGGGTGATCGTCCGCCGGTCGGCCGGGCTGCTCGGCGTGGCGCTGCGCGACGACGGCGCCGAGGAGATAGCAGGCAGGTCGCGCGGCACCCCGCGGATCGCCAACCGCCTGCTGCGCCGGGTCAGGGATTATGCCGAGGTTCGAGGGAACGGGCTCGTCACCAGAGACATCGCGAAGGTAGCGCTGGAGTTGTACGAGGTCGATGAGAACGGCCTCGACCGGCTGGATCACGCCGTGCTGGCTGCGCTGATCCGCAAGTTCGGCGGGGGTCCGGTCGGCCTCTCGACGCTGGCCGTGGCGGTCGGCGAGGAAGCGGAGACGGTCGAGGTGGTCGCCGAGCCGTTCCTGGTCAGGGCGGGACTAATCGCGCGTACACCCCGCGGGCGGGTCGCGACGTCGGCCTCCTGGGAGTACCTGGGTCTGCCCGTGCCACAGCAGGGACCCTGGGCGCGCCAGTCCGAGGCTGGCCAGGGACCGCCTGGCGAAGTTACTCTTTTCGACTGAAGCCGACCATGTGGGGCGGTCCGCTCCTCAGGCCGGACGGGATGAAACGCACAGTGACGGGACGTTACAGCTCGTGGCGGGCTGATGACGGTCACCCGCCAAACGCCGTAGCCTGTTGGTGCGTCGCTTCCGCGCCGCTAAACTTCGGCAGTTGGTCCATGACAGGCCACCTTGCGCCGCCGGGCACCCCGGCCCGGCGCTATCCGTTCTCCCGAATGGGGTGGCATCACTAATTCGGAAGGATGTCCCACCATGGGGACACAGATTCTCGCGGCCGCGAGCAAGACAACGGGCTCGTCCGACTACTCATTCCTGCTGATCATCCTGGTGATCTTCGGCATCATGTACTTCGTCATGATCAGGCCGCAGCGAAACCGGCAGCGGCAGGCCCAGCAGACCCAGCGGCAGGTAGGCAACGGTGCGCGCGTGCGCACGACCGCCGGCATGTACGGAACCATCGTCGACGGCGATGACGATAACGTACTGGTGGAGTTCGCTCCTGGCGTCCGGATCAAGATGATGCGGCGCGCCATCATGAACGTCGTGCCCGATGACGAGGCCGACGGCTTGAAGCCAACGGGTCCGGGGTCATCCGACCAGGACTCGACGGTCGGCGCTACGAAGGACGATCACGGAGACTCCACCTTCTAGCAGCGGCCCACGCTAACGAGCGAAAGACGGACCACCGGTGCCTCCACCAAGCACGACAACCTCCCGGCCGGGGCGGCTGCTCGCCACCCTGGCCGCCTTGCTCATCGTGATGCTGGTCGCGGTTCTGGGCGCGAACATCGCCAGCCCCAGCCACTGGCATAAGAGCTTTAAGGTCGGCCTAGGCCTGGACCTCTCCTGGGGTACGCAGATCACCCTGCAGGCCTACCAGCCGACCGGTCACGGCACCATCAGCCAGGGCGCGATGGCCAAGGCGCGGCAGATCATGAACGACCGGATCGACTCATCCGGCTTCGTCGGTGCCTCGGTGGTCCAGCAGGGCTCCAATGAGATCGTGGTGTCCGTCCCCCACGAGAACGCCGAGCAAGTCGCGAACCTGGTCGGCACCACGGCCCAGCTTTCGTTCCGGCAGGTCCTGTACGGCGCGCCGAACACGACCGGAGCCGCGTCGTCGGCGAGCCCGTCCCCGTCGCCGTCGTCGAGCGCAAAGGCCTCGTCCAGCCCCAAGGCCTCCTCGACGCCCAAGACGTCCTCCAGCCCGAAGGCGACCCCGTCGCCGTCGACCGGCGGCTCCGGCCAGGCCGCCGCGGCCAGCCTGCTAACCGGTAAGGCCAGCTCGTCGGCCACGCCCAAGGCCTCCGCGACGCCCAAGGCCTCCGCGACGCCGACGCCAAGTGCCAGCGCCAGCTCAAGCACCTCGACGAGCAAGAAGCTGTCAACCACCGCAGACGGCGCGGGCGACCTGGGCGCGCTCCAGTCGAGCACCATCGCCGACTTCAACAAGCTGAACTGCTCGAATAGAAATTGGATCTCCCAGATCTACGGCCTGAACCCAAGCGGCTGGAATCGCCCGAACCAGCAGGCGGTGGCCTGCTACAGCTTTGACGGCGTGCTCTGGAAGTACGCGATGGCCGCGCCGGTGATCCAGGGCACCGACCTGACGTCGGTGGGCGCCCAGGCGAACACGAGCGGGGCCGGTTACCAGGTCGACTTCGACGTGAAGTCGGGGCCAGCCAGCCGCCTTGGCACCCTCACCAACACGATGGCCACCGACTACTACCCGAACAGCGGCACGCCAGGTACGGCCGATTACTTCCTGGCCCAGCTCGCGGTCGTTCTCGACGGCCAGATCCAGTCCTCGCCCGTGGTGCAGGGCCAGATCACCACCTCCGGTGAAATCAGCGGGCCGTCTGACACGGGCTTCACCTCGGGCCAGGCGAACACCCTGGCCAACCTGCTGAAGTACGGCCAGCTGCCGCTGTCCTTCAAGACGCTGGACAGCTCGTCCGTGTCACCGCAGCTCGGCTCGGCGCAGCTGTCGGCCGGACTCATCGCCGGGCTCGTCGGCCTGCTCCTGGTCGTGATCTACTCGTTCATCTACTACCGCGGCCTGGCCGTGGTGTCGGTGTCGAGCCTGGCCACCGCGGCGGCAATTTCCTACCTGGCGGTGGTTCTGCTCAGCCGGTACGAGAGCTTCAACCTGTCGCTCGCGGGCATCGCCGGACTGATCGTGGCGATCGGCATCACCGCCGACTCGTTCGTGGTGTATTTCGAGCGATTGCGGGACGAGGTCAGAGAGGGCCGGTCGCTCCGGTCGGCGGTCGAGCGCGGCTGGACCAGGGCGCGGCGGACCATCCTGGTTTCCGACACGGTGTCGTTCCTGGCCGCGTTGCTGCTGTACATTTTCGCGATCGGTGACGTCCGGCTGTTCGCGTTCACCCTCGGACTGACCACTCTGGTGGACATCGTGGTGGTGTTCCTGTTCACCAAGCCGATGATCACGCTGCTGGCCCGGACGGAGTTCTACGGCCGGGGCCACAAGCTCTCCGGCCTGGACCCGGCCCGGCTCGGGGCCAGGGCCCCGTGGCGAGGGTCGCGGCGGCCAGTTACCAGGCCGGCCCCCGGTACACCCGGCGGCGCCTCGGCCGTACCGCCCCGGGGGACGACCCCCGGATCCCCCGGCGCCCCGAAGGAGGCATGATGTCGCGGCTCGGCAACATTCCCGGCCGGCTATACCGCGGCGAGGTCTCCGTCGACTTCGTGGGCCGCAAGCGACTCTGGTACTCGATCTCCGGGGCCATCCTGGTGATCAGCGTCGGCGCCCTG
>JASHUE010000105.1:0-3567 GCA_030040195.1 Streptosporangiaceae bacterium
GAGGAAGTAGTGACCCAGGCTCCAGGTCGGCCCGATCGGCGTCTCGCCGAGATGGAGGATCCCGCCGCCCTCCTGCATGATCGGCACGGCTTTGCCGTTGACGACGGTCGAGCCGTTCAGGTTCGGGGAGAGCGGGTTGCTGATATGGGCCAGGTCGTGCGCGTACAGCGGCGCCGCCAGGCATGCGACCACGATCAGTACGAACAGCCCCAGCGCCGCCAGCGCGATGCGGTTGGTCCTCAGCCTGCGCCAGGCCAGCGCCCACGGGTTGCGGCCGGCTACCGCCGGCCGCAACTCCGTGGTGCTGACTTGCTCGGCAATTGCTGCCATTAAGCAGTCTCCGTCAGCTTCCGGCGCCCTACTTCGACAGCCACAGCTGGTCGATCAGGATGTACCACTGCGGGTTCCACTTGTAGTTGTGCACGTTGCCGGACAGGATGTCGATCTGCTTGGGGTTGTACAGGTCGACCCAGGGCGCCAGGTTGGTGTCCTCGTGGTCGATCGTCGTCCACAGCGCGGCCGCCTGTGCGGGGTCGGCGGCCTCGATCGACTCGGCCGTGTTGATCTGCTTCTGGATGGCCGGATCGCAGAAAGCGGCGATGTTGGGGCTGGCGTCGCTGTTCGGGACGATGTGCCCGCAGCCGAGCAGCACGTTGAGGAAGTCGGACGGGGCCGGGTAGTCCTGGTACCAGGCCGACCAGGCGACGTTCCACTTGCTGGAGTTCACCGAGTTCTGGACGAACGGGTACTGGACCGCCATCGACAGCAGCTGGGTGCTCGCCTTGTACCCGATGGAGTCGAGGTCAGCGACCATCTGCTCGGCCAGTTCGGTGCCGACCGTGTCGTTGGTGCCGTTCACGACGACCTTGTCGCCGTAGGTGCCCGATTCCTTCACGAGCTTCTTCGCCAGGGCCAGGTTCGGGCCCGACCAGACGGTCTTCGGCCCGGTGGTGTACGGGCAGTAGGCGACGTAGGACGGGAAGTTCGGCGGCAGGATCTGGCAGGCCGGGACCGCGAGCGACGGGCCGCCGGCGATCTTGACATAGGCCGACCGGTTGGCGGCGTAGTTGATGGCCTGGCGGGCCAGCACGTTGTCAAACGGCGCCGTCTTGGTGTTCAGGGCCATGTACCAGTCGGCGGTCAGCGTGTTCACGTGGACCTCGCTGGCGTACCTGGCGCTGTTCAGCATGGACAGGTCGTCGGCAGGGACCTGGTCGCCGTCGAAGACCTCGTTGGCCTCGCCGTTCAGGACCTCCGTGACCTCGTCAGAGACGGGCAGGCCGTACTTCTCGACGATCTCGTTGGGGTATCCGGCCGGCGCGGCTTCCGCGTTCCAGACGTGGAAGTACGGGTTGCGCACCAGCACCGCCTCGGTGTTGGGGTTGTAGGACTTCCACATGTACGGGCCGGTGCCGGGCGGGACGTTGTTGCCGGTGAGGTGCATCGAGGTGTTCTGCGGTACCGCGAAGGCGAACGGCAGCGAGAGCTGGTCCATGAACTCGGGGTCCGCCTGGGTCAGGTGGATCGTGAGCGTCATGGCGGCGTTGTCGGGCACCACGCCCTTGCTGAGGTTGCAGGCCTTGGTGCTGCAGGCGCTCGCGCCGACGATGTCGGAGTAGAAGCCAGGGTTGCCGCCGGGCACCGTGAACTGGCGCTCGAACACCGTCAGCCAGTCGCTCGGCTGCAGCGGCTGGCCGTCGGAGAACTTAATGCCGCTGCGGACATGGAACACGTAGGTCAGGCCGCCATCGGTCGGCAGCGGGACCGATGTCGCGAGGTTGGGGACGATCTTGGTGCCGGCCAGGCCGCCGACCATGGCAAAGCCCACCAGGCCGTCATGGGTGTCGATCAGCAGCTGCCACTCCTGCAGCGTGTAATTCTGGGCCGGGTCCGCCACGCCGAAAGACGAGTTGGCCAGGATCGTGAATATTCCGCCAGCCTGCGGGGTGCTAGCTGCAGGGCTGCTGGAGCTGGACGGGCTCGAGGATCCGCAGCCAGCAGCGGCAATAGCAAGAACTGATATAGCGGCGATGCCCGTCAATCCCGGCTTGCGGGTGCCGAGACTGCGGGCTTTCGTGAGTATATGTCTCATCTCCTGCCTCCTTATCGGAAGTTATACTTTGTTTCATTAGCGAACGAAAGTAGCTCCAGATAACGCTTTGGCAAGCTAGATCACGCTGTCTTCGCTGATAGAGAACTATTTCTGCGCACTGGTACGAGGCACGGTGCACCCTGCACGCTGCTAGGCGGCACCTGCATGCCTGCGCGAGATGTGATGCGGGCCATGAGCGGACCCGATTGCCGGCCAGGAAGCATTTACGGCACAATGATGTTGTGAAAAACGTGGAGCTGGCTCAGGACGCTTGCGGCACCGGCGGTGCCGGGGTGAGCTATGGCCAGGATGGCCTCCGCGGCTCTGAGCCGGGAACCAGGGGCCGGATCGCCCGGCTGATCCTTGAGAACGGCCCGATAACTGCGGCGGGGCTTTCGGCCCGGCTCGGGCTGACGCCGGCCGCTGTCCGGCGGCACCTGGACAACCTGCAGGCGGACGGCATGGTCGAGGTGCGCACCTCGCGCCCCCGCGGCAGCCGGGGCCGGGGCCGGCCGGCCCGCCTGTTCGCGATGACCGACGCCGGCCGCAGCGCGTTTGTGCACGCCTACGACGACCTGGCTGCCAGCGCGCTGCGGTATCTGACGCAGGTCGCCGGTCCTGATGCGGTGGGGAAGTTTGCCCGCCAGCAGGTCTCCGAGCTCGAGCGCCGCTACCTGCCCGTAGTCCAGGCCGCGAGGCCGGCTGACCGGGTCAATGCGCTGGCAGAGGCCCTGTCGGCCGACGGATATGCCGCCTCCGCTGGTGGTGCACCGGCCGCTGGCGGGGGAGAACAGCTTTGTCAGCACCACTGCCCGGTCGCGCACGTGGCGGCCGAGTATCCCCAGCTATGCGAGGCGGAGACAGAGGCCTTCGGCCGCCTGCTCGGCACGCCGGTGCAGCGCCTCGCGACGATCGCTCACGGAGACGGGATCTGCACCACGCACGTCACGGCGCCTTCGCTCGTGCATCGCTCCACAACCAAAACCAATGAGGCCGGAGGAATCTCCGCATGACCACTACCGCACACCCCGAGCTTGAGGGCCTGGACCGCTACAAGTTCGGCTGGGCCGACCCCGACACGGCTGGCGCGAGTGCGCGCCGCGGACTGTCCGAGGAAGTCGTCCGCGACATCTCGGCGAAGAAGAACGAGCCGGAGTGGATGCTGGACCTGCGCCTCAAGGGGCTGAAGTTCTTCCGCCGCAAGCCGCTGCCGACCTGGGGTTCCGACCTCTCCGGGATCGACTTCGACCACATCAAGTACTTCGTGCGGTCGACCGAGAAGCAGGCCGCCAGCTGGGATGAGCTGCCGGCGGACATCAAGAACACCTACGACAAGCTCGGCATCCCGGAGGCGGAGAAGCAGCGCCTGATCGCCGGCGTCGCGGCGCAGTACGAGTCCGAGGTCGTGTACCACAAGATCCGTGCGGACCTAGAGGAAAAGGGCGTCATCTTCCTGGACACCGACACGGCACTCA
>JASHUE010000106.1:0-3797 GCA_030040195.1 Streptosporangiaceae bacterium
GTGCCGCGCCTGCGGTATGCGAACGGCCAGAGCCGGCTCCGCACGGTGCGGGCGCCCCGCCGCGCGCTCAGGCCGCTCCGGCCACCAACCATGTGTCCCCTCCCGCGAGCACGGCAGGTGTGGTTGGCATCATTGTTTCACTTTTGCCTCTTCTGCATAGGCTGCGAAACTCGCGGCCCATGCGGGACGTCATGACCGCGTGACTGCTGCGCCGGAAGCGCCCAAGGGGAGCGCTAAGCCTGCAGCGGCACGACCTCGGTGCGGAGCGTGCGCCGGTCGGCCACGAGCACATGCCGGTTCGGCAATGACGTCCAGCCCGGCTGGGGCCAGCCCGAACTCGCGATGACGACGGCGCCGTCGGTGACGCGGAAGGCCAGGTCGAAGTACGTGGCGATCTCCTGCGGGTCGCGTCCGTACGACCGGAGCTTGGCCTCGGGGATGCGCGAAGCGTGGTGCCAGTTGACCGCGTAGAGCCGGTCAGGTGCCAGCAGGATCGCGTTCAGGCTGTTCGGCTCGTACCTGGCATCGATGTCGGCTGCGGCCTCCCCGATGGCGGCGGCGACGTCCCCGTTCTGCGCGGCCAGGCGCGACATGATGAGCAGGAAGTACCTCTCGCTGTCGGTCGTCCCGCCAAGCCGGCGTTCCCATTCGGGCGGCAGCATCTCGCCGAGCCGGTCCTGCGGATGGATGGCGCCGTTATGCGCGAACACGTACCGCTCGAACCGGAACGGGTGGCTGTTGAGCTCGTTGACGCCGAGGCCGGGTGTCGCCCAGCGCAGGTGCACCAGGCCCAGGTCACTGAGCGGCTCACGGGCCAGCTTGTCGTACTCGGGCTCGATGTCGGCCCGGATTGGTGACTTGCGGATGACCGGCTCGACGCCCTCACACCAGGCCATCCCCCATCCGTCGCCGTGCAGGGCGCACAGCCCGGTGAACTCCTGGAGGCCGTCGGCCCCGATCAGATCCTCCAGCGATGTATCACGACCCGAGCAGTAGCCAAGCAGGCGGCACATACCAACCCCGTTCCTAAAGGAATTTGCCCATTCCCCCGGCGATGTCGATCGACGCCCCGGCGATATAGCTGGCCCGGTCGCTCGCCAGGAACGTGACCAGCCCCGCGACCTCATCCGGCCGGCCGAATCGGCCCAGCGGGACCTCGGCCCTTGCGAGCCGTCCGAAGAACTGCGCGGGCGGGACGTCGGGGGCCCGGCGGCGGTGGATGTTCTCCCACTGCGGAGTCTCAACCAAGCCGATGTTGACGCTGTTGACCAGGATTCCCTCCCGGCCTAGCTCGATCGACAGGGCCTTGGACAAGCTGATGCACGATGCCCGGTTGACGGACGAAGCCAGGAAGGCCGGATCGGGGTAACGCGCGTAGACGGCGTTGATGTTAATCACCCTGGCCGCCGGGCTCTCCCGCAGTCGCTCAAGCGCCGCCCGGGTACAGCGGATCTGGGAGAACAGCTTGACCTCGATGTCGGCATGCCAGTCGTCGTCGGTGAGCGTGCCGAACTGGCCGGGCCGGGCGCCGCCGGCGTTATTGACGAGGATGTCCAGCCCGCCCAGGGCGGCAGCCGCCCCGTCGATGAAGGCGGTGACCTGATCCGGGTCGGTCACGTCGCACGTCAGCGCGATGACGCGCCCGGCCCCGGCGGCGGCCTGCTTCGTGAGCTCCGCGGCCGTGGCCTCGAGCTCCTCGGCGTGCCGGGAGCAGATGACGACTGATGCGCCCTCGGCCATCAGCTCGGCCGTGATCGCCTTGCCGAGGCCCTTCGACCCCCCGGTGACAATCGCCTTGCGTCCGGCCAGTCCGAGGTCCATTAAGCCGGAATCTCCGGCCCGCCCGCACCGTCGGCGTCCCGCGCGGCCTCGGCGGCCTGGGCGGCGGCGAGTGTGAGCAGGCTCTGCCGCGGCGGGCAGAACACGTCGATCTCCAGGCAGTGGCTGTCGGTGGTCCACGCGC
This sequence comes from Streptosporangiaceae bacterium, assembly GCA_030040195.1. Lineage (GTDB taxonomy): Bacteria > Actinomycetota > Actinomycetes > Streptosporangiales > Streptosporangiaceae > JAJYUU01. The sequence continues at coordinate 1,964 of JASHUE010000106.1, forward strand.
CGTGCGGTACCCAAGCCGGCACGATCGCGACGTCGCCCTTGCGCATGACGCGCACGTCGCCGTCGAGATCGAAGGTGAACTCGCCGTCGATGACGATGACGATCTGCTCTTCCTCGTGCACGTGGCGCGGCGCCCGCGCGCCCGGCGCCAAGCTCACGAAATTCGTCATTACCCGCTCGCCGAGCACGGGCCGGAACCCGAGCCCCGGAAGGAACTCGACCGGCGTCATCGCGTCCACATTCACGTACCGGCCGGGGCCGGCCGGCTCGCCCTGAGCCTCGGTGGTGAAGTGGCTCTCCGCGTCGCCGAGGGACACCGATGCTTCAGGCTGCTCCGTCACGTCGCTCACTGCTCCTCCAGGGCCAATCGCAGCACGTCGCCGATCCGGCGAATGCCCTCGTCGATCAGGTCGTCGGCGACCCGGCTGTAGGCCAGCCGGATCTGCGCCTCCCCGCCGTCGCCAGGATAGAACGGACGTCCGGGCACGTAGGCCACCTTGCGCGCTCGTGCCGTCCCGGACAGCGCCACGGTGTCGACGCCCGCGGGCGCGGTCAGCCAGATGTAGAAGCCGCCCTCGGGGGTGGTCCAGGTCGTGCCCGCGGGCATGTGCTCGGCCAGCGCCCGCGCCACCAGCGCGGCCCGCCGCGCGTAGAGCGCGCGGGAGGCTACCAGCTGCCGCTCCATGTATCCGGCTCGGCCGTACTCCTCCAGCATCCGCTGGCCGAGCGCGCCCGCGCACTGATCCGAGTTCTGCTTGGCCACGACGAGCCGGCTGATGATCTGTGCCGGGCCGGCCGCCCAGCCCATCCGGAAGCCAGGGCAGAAGATCTTCGAGAACGTGCCGGCCTGCACAACCACGTCGGGCGCCATTGACCACAGACTGGGCGGGGGCTCGTGGTCGAAGCCAAGCTCTCGGTAGGCGACGTCCTCGACGACCAGGAATCCGTAGTGCCGGGCCAGGCTGACCAGGCCGGCGCGGCGCTCAGCGCTCATGGTCAGGCCGGTCGGGTTCTGGAAGTCCGGGATCGTGTAGAGGATCTTCGGCCGCAGCCCGGCCGCCAGCTGGTCGGCGAGCATATCCACGCGCAGGCCGCCGGCATCGACCGGCACGCCGCGCACGTCGGCCTCGTAGCCGCGGAAAGCCATGATCGCGCCGAGGTACGTGGGCGCTTCCACCACGACCACGTCACCGGCGTCGACGTAACTCTTGGCGATCAGCTCCATGCAGTCAATTCCGCCGCTGGTGATCATCAGCTCGCCGTCGGCAGGCGTCTGGCCCTCCAGCGACGCCAGCCTGGCGGACACGTACTCGCGCACGCCTGCGATGCCTTCGGTCGCGGAATACTGCAGCGCGACCCCCGGATCTTCGGTGATGAGCCGAGCGGCGATCTCTGACAGGACGTTCGTCGGGAATGTGGCCGGATCGGGGAAGCCGCCGGAGAACGTAATCACGTCCGAGGCGCCGGCCAGGGCGAGGATCGCGGTTATCTCGCCGCCGCCCAGCGCTTTCGTGCGCCGGGCGAGCCCCGAATCCCAGTCCCGCTGCGTAGTGTGCTGGCCGCCTTGACCCGTATGCGTGATGCTGATATCGCTATCGTCAATCGCTGCGGTCATTGAGCGCTTCCGTCTCTTGACAGCCCGATCTTACAAATGTAAGAATCTTGGCACGTCAGGTTTACACAAGTATACCTACAACCCCAGCATAGCTCACATCACGTAGTCGGACGCAACGGGTTGGCTGGCATATGGCTTCGATCTCAGCACCGCTGGCACGGCTCACCGAGGTCTGCGCGACCTCGTCACCGAGAGTCGACGTGGACGACCTCGACCTCGC
>JASHUE010000107.1:0-3960 GCA_030040195.1 Streptosporangiaceae bacterium
TGAGGCGATCACAAAGAGGCCGAGCGCGACCGCAAGGATGATCATCGCGAACGTGCCGAACTGGGTCGCCTGGACGACCACGCGCTCGGTCGCCGGAAGTGGCTGGTTGGCCCGGTTGAGCAGTTGCAGCGTGATCGTCGTGGAGCCAACCTGGGTCGCCTGGACGTGCAGCGTCGTCGTGACCTGGTGCTGCGCTGCCACTATCACGAAGCCGGCCGGTTTTTGCGTCACGGTCACGCCGCCACCCGGTGGCTGGGCGAACGTGGGGTCCAGCTTCACCTCCACCGGGTAGGGCAGCGTGTTGTCGATTACCACCGGCATGTTGCCCTTGAGGCCGCCTAGGGTGACCCGGCTATCGGCCACGATGCGCAGGCCCGCCGGGCCCCACTGCTGGCTCAGCCAGCTGGCCAGCTCGGTCAGCTCTGCGAGCCGTGCGAGCTGGTCATGTGCCGGCCAGTTTGCGGATTCGAGGCCGGCAAGCGCCATCGACGCCTCGGTGGTGGGCGCAGCCTTGGCGGCGATACTGGTGACCGCGGTCACGTCGGTTCCGACCACGTTCAGCTCGTGCAGCACGGCTCGGCTGAACGAGCCCGAGTCGCCGCCCGCGGCCATCGTGAGGTTCGGGTCCGCTTTCGTGGCGGTCGCGGCCAGGTCGGCCAGCGACACGGGTGTCAGCCACGGTGCGGAGTGCGTATAGGTAAGCAACGTCTGCGCGAGAGATGCCGAGGGCTGCCAGCTCCCCGGGTGCTGGGGCGGGGCAACCACGATCGGGTCGGCCGAACCCTCCCCGGCCATCAGCGCCGTCTCGGCCAGGAATGCCTGACCGGTACTGAACTCCAGCCCCGGTCTCCCGCTGGCGGTGCTGAGCAGCTCGGTCAGCGGGCTCGCCGACAGCAGGACCTTCACCGGGCACTGGGTAATGCCGGGAGCCGTGAAAGCCGTGCCGGGCGCCCCGCTCACCGAGCCGCCGGGAAGCACGACGGTGCTGATGCCGTCGGTCTCGATCAGGTTTTGGAGGATCGGCACCGAGACGTCCTCAGGCGCCCAGGCGGTTGCAGTGCTGCAGCCCCGAGTGCCCGCAGCCGTCTGGCCGGCGTTGGGGTTCAGCAACGGGCTCGCCACCTGACTGCCCAGGCTGAAGGCCTCGGATACATCCTGAGACCGGCGCTGCCTGATCAGCGCCAGGCTCACGTTGCCGTACGGAGTGACGAACAGCTGCTGACGCGCTGTCGCCTTCTTGAGCTGGCTGAGCCAGGTGGCCGCGGCATGGGGATGCGCAGCCGGACCGCACGCGGCCAGCGCGCTGGCATCCTCAAGCAGCGCGGGATCGATGGCCCACGTCAGCTTGTCGGTCGTGGAGTTGGCAGCGCCCGCGGCGAGCAGCTGGTCCAGCCGTCCGCCCGCGGCCAAGCTGGCGCCGAGCGCGCTGACCTGCGAGCCCGAGCAGTCAGCCCGGCCGGGCAGCGCGGCAAGCGGCACGTCCATCATCGGCCAGAGCCAGGCAATGCGCTGCTGTGCCGGGACTGACTTGGCGTACGGACCGTGGCTGGCCGGCACGTACGGCAGGAACGTATTCGAATACGCCAGCGTGTCGCCGAGGGAGTTCTCCAGCTGAGCCGCCAGCGGGTAGACGCCGAACGCGGTCATCTTCAGCTCATCGGCAGGGAACCTGACCGACCACGAGCTGACCTGTCCTGGCCTGAGTACGGTGGATGGCTGGGACACGCGCCCTGCCACCTGGTTGAACGCCAGCTGCGGCGCGGAGCTGACAACGTCCTGCTCCAGCGCGCTCAGGCCTGCGACCGCGGTCCCGGCGAAGTCAAGCTGGACCGACAGGTGGCTGAAGATCGTCTTTGAGTCATTCTTGACCGTGCCGGAGACGGTAATGATGTCGCCCGGCTTGGCCCACGCGGGGGTCATGCTGGTGATGCTGAGGATGACGGGCGAGTCACCAGGGCTCGCGGCGGCAGGCGCCTGCGATATCGCCAGTGCGCCGGGCACGGCCGCCGCAAGCAGCATCCCGGCCGCTACGGAGTAGCGAGCCCGTCTCAACCTCGCCTCACCCGCCGATCGGTCTCGCCTGGCTGCCCGGCGTGCGAGCACCAGGCGGGAGCCCGTCCCAGCAGGTCCTGGGCCTGCCGGAGATCGGGATTCAGGCGGGCGCTGCATGCCCAGAATGTTATTGCGGCCCGCTGAGTGCCGGGGCATCACAGCGGATCGCGGCCGGTGCCGGGGTGCCGCAGTATCCTGCCAGAGGCTGCGGGAGTCCCCCGGCTTCTCTCAGGTTACGCGCAGGACATAACCTCGATGCCCGTGCCAGACCCCATGAACGACCGCCAGCTGCAGGCTGCGGCGAAGTTGCTCGCCGCCAGGTTCCCCGTCGCTACCGAGCTTGGGGAGATCTTTGCCTCGGCCGGCCATGAGCTGGCACTAGTCGGCGGGCCGGTCAGGGATGCGTTCCTCGACCGGCACTCTCCGGACCTGGACCTGACCACCGACGCGCCGCCGCCACGGGTCCAGGAGATCGTGGCCGGCTGGGCCGACCAGGTCTGGACGATCGGGATCGACTTCGGAACCGTGGGCTTGCGCAAGCGCGGTCAAACGCTGGAGATCACCACGTACCGCAGCGACTCCTACGACCGGACCTCCCGCAGGCCCGTGGTGTCGTACGGTCAGTCCCTGGAGGCCGACCTCGGCCGGCGTGACTTCACTGTCAACGCCATGGCGGCGCGGCTGCCCGGATACCAGCTGGTCGACCCGTTCGGCGGGATCGCCGACCTAAGCCGCAGGGTCTTGCGGACGCCGGGCGCGCCACAGGACTCCCTTGCCGACGACCCGTTGCGCATACTGCGGGCGGCCAGGTTCGCCGCGCAGCTCGGGTTCACCGTTACCCCCGAGGTGGCCGAGGCGATGACCGCTCTGGCCGGCCTGCTGGCCCCGCCGAGGGTCTCGGCCGAGCGCATCGAGGGCGAGCTGACCAAGCTCATGCTGTCGCCGCTGCGTGGCGGGCCGGCGGCCGGAATAGCCCTGCTCGTCGATACCGGGGTAGCCGGGCAGATCATGCCCGAGCTACCCCGGCTGCGCCTGGAGTCAGACGAGCACTTCCGGCACAAGGACGTCTACCAGCATTCGCTGACGGTGCTCAATCAGGCTATTGACCTGGAGCCCAGGTACGAGCTTTCCCAAGACCTCGTCCTGCGCCTGGCCGCGTTGCTGCACGACATCGGCAAGCCGCCGACCCGGTCGCGGCTGCCCGACGGCCGGGTCGCCTTCCACCACCACGAGGTCGTCGGCGCGAGGATGGCCGGCAAGCGGCTGACCGAGTTGCGCTATAGCAAGGAGGTCGTCGCGGACGTATCCCGGCTGATCGAACTGCACCTGCGCTTTCACGGCTATGGCGACGGCGAGTGGACCGACTCGGCCGTGCGGCGGTACGTGACCGATGCCGGGCCGCTGCTGCCCCGGCTGCACGCGCTCACCAGGGCGGACTGCACGACCAGGAACAGGGAGAAGGCGCTGCGGCTGGGACGCGCCTACGACGACCTGGAGCGGCGGATCGCCGAACTCGCCGAGCAGGAGGAGCTGGACAACATCAGGCCGGACCTCAACGGCTACGAGATCATGCAGATCCTCGGGCTCAAGCAGGGTCCGCTGGTTGGCCAGGCCTGGACCTACCTGAAGGACCTACGGCTGGAGCACGGCCCGCTTGATCACGACCGCGCAGTTCAGGAGCTGCTGCGCTGGGCTGCGCTGGAAGGGCTGGAGATACCGTCGGCCCCGCCGCCCACGGACATCGGCGACTGACGCACCGCCATCCAGTACGCCACGGCAACCACGGCGTAGCCTGCGGTGATCACCGCAATGAGCACGTGCGACTTGCCGCTGAGCGGCATGACCGGCACGCTGAGCAGGGCGCCTACCGCGAACGTGATATTGAACATCATGTCGTATAGCGAGAAT
>JASHUE010000108.1:0-9152 GCA_030040195.1 Streptosporangiaceae bacterium
GCCGCCGCCGCGCCGCCCCCCGCCACCGCGCCGCCCCCGCCACCGCGCCGCCCAAGAGCCATCGGCGGCAATTGTGACCTGAACCACCAGTCAGCGATCTCTTGTCAGCCCGCGAGGGCCACCTCTAGACTGAACATTCAGTCAACCGCGTTGGGAGCGCGATATTCATGGCCCCAGAACAGGCCAGTGCAGTAGACCCGGCTAGTACAACGACTAGCCGGCAGCATGCGGCGGATGCCGAGATCGCAACCGGGGCCGCTACCAAGCCGCCGGCCAGGCAGCAGCCCGCCGCGAGGGCCGCCGCGGCCAAGCCGTCGGCCCCGGCCACGCCGAGTCCGGCAAGGGCCGCCACCGCCAAGCAAGCGGCACGTCCGAGGCCATCGCTCGAGTCCGTCATCAGGGCCCAGGAAACGATCTTTATTGAGCGTCAGCCTGAGTCCGCCCGGATGGCGGCCATGGCCGCCGGCGCGCTTTCGGGCGGTGTCGTCTCCAGCTGGCAGATCTCCAGGCCGCAGCCCGTCTGGCTCAGCCACGGCAGCGGCTCCAAGCTGTACGACGTCGACGGGAACGAATACGTCGACCTGCACGGCGGATATGGCGTCTCGCTGGCCGGACACGGTCATCCGGCCATCGTCAAGGCGGTCCAGGCGCAGGTTGCACGCGGCACGCACTTCGCCCAGCCGACCGAGGCCGCCCTCGCGGCGGCGACCGAACTGTCGAGGCGCTTCGGCCTTCCGCAGTGGCGGTTCTGCAACTCAGGCACCGAGGCCACGATGGACGCGGTGCACCTCATGCGGGCCATCACCGGCCGGGACCTGATCATCAAGGTGGAGGGCTGCTACCACGGCCACCATGACTCGGTGCAGGTGTCGGTGTGCCCCGACGGGGACGAGGACGAGCGGGGCCCGGCCGATAGCCCGAACAGCGCCCCGTCAGGCACTGGCATCCCCAAGGCCATCACCGACCTCAGCCTGATAGTCGGCTTCAACGACCTGGCCGCGGTCCGCCGCCGGCTGGAGGACAACCCCGGCCAGATCGCCGGCATGATCCTCGAGCCGATCATGATGAACGCCGGGATCATCCTGCCCGAGCCTGGTTACCTGCAGGGCCTGAAGGACCTCCTGCACGCGCACGGCGCGCTGCTCACCTTCGACGAGGTCAAGACCGGCCTGACGGCTGGCCCCGGCGGTGCGACCGGCTACACCGGGGTCACGCCCGACATCGTCTGCCTGGCCAAGGCCATCGGCGGCGGCGTCGCGGCAGCCGCGATCGGCGGCACCGCCGAGGTCATGGATCACGTGGCCAACGGCGACTACGAGCAGGTCGGCACGTTCAACGGCAACCCGCTGGCGATGGCCGCGTGCCGGGCCATGCTCGAAGACGTGGCGACCCCCGATGCCTATGCGCGGCTGGAGAAATTGCGTTTGCGGGCCGTGGCCGGCCTTGAGCGCGAGATCGCGCGCAACGGGCTTAACGCCCAGGTCGTCTCGGTCGGCGCCAAGGGCTGCGTGGTGTTCTCGGCTAAGCCCGTCCGCAATTTCCGTGACTTCCTGAGCATCAGGGATTCCTATAGCCACGCGCACTGGCTGTTCCAGCACAACGGCGGGGTGTTCCTGCCGCCCTGGGGCAAGATCGAGCAGTGGCTGATCTCGGTACAGCACGACGAGGCTGACATCGACAAATTCGTGGAAAACTTCGCGGCGTTCGCGTCCGCAGTGAGCCGATAAGTCGGCGCTCATCCCGAGAAGATCCGCGTGGGAGCTCTTTCCCGAAGGTAAGGTTTTGGAGTCAGTTGACCGGAAAGCCTTGCGCTGACCGCACTAGCCGGGTGATGCTTGTCACCCAGAAGGACCCCTGACGGAACGTTCAGTCAAAGACTTGGCTTAGTCGAACACCGCGCGAGAAGGGTGGCGGTACATGCACCCACGCGAGGGCTGGCAGCCCGACGGAACCCGTCGCACGCCGGATCTCTCCCGAAGGCAAGCGCTCCAGCGCGGACTTGCCGCCGCCCTCCTCGCCGGCGGGGGCGCGACCACGCTGGACGCCTGCGCGGCGTATCTGGTCGGAGCGAACAACATCCCGCTGCCGAGGAAGAACCACCCGGTTACCTGGCCCACCGCCGGCAACCCCGCGATCAAGAGCGGCCTGCAGCCCGAGCAGGGCGCCACGCTGCAGGTCTACAACTGGGTCGCCTACATCAACCAGGCCTGCGTCGACAGCTTCGCCAAGAAGTACAAGTGCAAGGTCGAGGTCACGACGTTCAACACCATGAACGAAGCGCTGGCCAAACTGCGCGCCGGGCTGAAGTTCGATGTGCTCATGGGCGCGACCATCGATGTGCTCGGCGACCTGATCGAGGGCAAGCTGATCCAGCCCCTCAACCACAGCTACATCCCGAACATCGCCCAGGCCTGGCCGGAGTTCCAGAACCCGTTCTATGACCAGCGCTGGCAGTACACGGTGCCGTACACGATCTACACGACCGGCATCGCGTGGCGCAAGGACCTGGTCCCCCTGGACCCGGCCACGCTGAAGAACCCGTGGCGCGAGATGTTCTTCCAGCCCAAGTACCGGGGCAAGATCGCAATCCTGGACGACTACCGGGAGGGCATCAGCCTCGGCCTGATGATCAACGGGATCTACAACCTGAACACGACGACCAAAAGCCAGATCGACCTGTCCAGGCAGACGCTAACCGAGCTCGCCAACCTGGTCGACCTGCTGATCGACAATAACGACTACAGCGAGATACCGTCCGGCCAGACTTGGATACACCACGCCTGGTCGGGCGACATGGCGGCCTCGTATGAGTACATGCCCAAGGGCGTGCCGGTCGACGTGGTCGGCTACTGGTTCCCCAGGGATGGCAAGGGTCCGATCGGCAACGACACCAACACGGTGCTGCGCTCCTCGTCCAACCCGGTGCTCGCCCACATGTTCCTCAACTACATGCTCGACGAGCCGGTGGCGCTGGAGAACATCAGCTGGAACGGCTACATCCAGCCGCTGACCGCGATCACCCCGCAGCTGCTGGTCAAGGAGCAGATCTTGCCCCCGAGCCTCATATCCACCGCGGTAGTCCGTTCCGACTTCGACAACGGCATCGAGGAACTGCAGCTGCCGGTCGACGCCGACGCGCTCTGGCAGCAAGCCTGGCTCGTTGCGAGCAACGGGCTCTAGCATGGCGTCTCAGTCCTCAGCCGCGCCGCCCCGGCAGCCAGCGCCGCCAGACCCCGCACCGGCTAACCAGCCGTCCCGCAAGCCGAAGCCCTACCAGCCGCACAAGCTGTTCTGGATGCTGCTGGCCGCCCCCGGCATCATCTGGCTTGCCGTGCTGTTCATCGTGCCGTTCTACGCGATGCTGGCGATCGGTGAGGGCAAGCTTGACCGCCAGACCGAGTCGCCTGTGGCCGTGTACAACCCGTTCGCGTGGAGTTCTGCCAACCTGACGAACGTGGTGCGCGACCTGGTCGGGTCCGGCGCGTTCGCTGGCTGGATCGCGTGGCGGACCATCTGGTACACCGTTGTCGCCTCGCTGCTCAGCCTGCTGATCGCCTATCCCGCCGCCTACTTCGTCGCGAGGTTCGCCGGCCGGCGCAAGGGCTTCTTCCTCGTGCTGCTGATCGCGCCGTTCTGGATCAGCTACATGATGCGGATGCTCGCCTGGATCGACCTGCTCCAGACCAACGGCTACCTGAACAAGGCGCTCGGCTTCGTGCACCTGCCCGAGCCCGACTGGCTCGGCGGGCACTACTACACGGTGATACTCGGCCTGATCTACGGCTACATCCCGTACCTGATCCTCGTCCTGTACGCGGGCCTTGACCGGATCGACGCCCGGCTGCTCGAGGCCGGCCGCGACCTCGGCCTCAGCCGGGTCAGCACGTTCATCCGGGTCACGCTGCCGTTGTCCAGGCAGCCCATCCTGACCGGCATGCTGATCACTGTGCTGCCGATGCTCGGCGACTACTACACCAACACGCTGCTGTCAGGCTCGCGGAACACCTCGATGATCGGCAACCTGATTGAGGGCCAACTCAATACGCCCTCGGCTGGCCAGGGCGCGATCCTGTCGCTGATAGTGCTGGCTGTGCTGCTCGTGCCGATGATCTACTACGTAATCGCAACCAACCGGTCCTCGCAGGCGGCATCATGACCAGCACAGCGATCTCCGAGCGGGTCACCACTCAGGCGGGAACGAGCCGGGCCCGGACGAAGCTGTTCCGCAACCCCTGGCGTCATCCGTGGCTGCTTGAAGGCTTCACCTGGCTGTACCTGATCTGGTCGCTCGCGCCGATCGCGCTGGCGGTGCTGTTCTCGTTCAATAAGGGCAAGTCACAGGCCACCTATCAGGGACTGTCCTGGCGTTGGTACTGGGGCGACAAGGTCAACTCGATCTGGTACAACCCTCAGTTGCACAGCGCCATGTTCGTCACGCTGAGGCTTTCCGCCTACACGACCCTGATCGCGGTGCCACTCGGCGTAGCCTTCGCGCTCGGGATCAACCGGTGGCGGGACAAGCTCTCATTGTCGTTCAACTTCATCATGATCCTCTCGTTCGTCGTGCCCGAGCTGATCTTCGGCGTGGCGATGTTCTTCGTCTTCACGCAGCTGTTCTCCGCCATCGGACTAGGCAGCCTGGCCGAGATCCTGGGCCTGGTCACCTGGAACGTCAGCTGGCCGGCGATCATCGTCCAGGGCCGCCTGGTGACCATCGGGAAGCAGTACGAGGAAGCGTCTGCGGACCTCGGCGCGACGCAGTGGCAGACCATCCACCGCGTCATGCTGCCGCTGCTGTATCCGGCAATCTTCGCCAGCGCGATCCTGGTCTTCTCGGGCGTCATCGACGACTTCGTGATCGTGGACCTGCTCTCGTCCAATGCGACCAACACGCCGATGTCGGTGATCATTTACTCGACGCAACACGGCGGCAATGGCGGCCCTGCGCTCAACGCGCTCGCGACGGTCATGCTGCTCATGTCGTTCGTCGTGGCGGGCCTGGGCTTCCTTGGCTACCGGCTGATGACCAGGGGCCAGCGCATCGACGGCCAGCAGGCCCTCACCGCGATCGCCGGCGCCGAGTGACCTTGGCGGCGAAGCCGCCAGGGGATGTGGGTGCACCCCGAGCCACATCGGGGTTTGCACCTGAGGATTCAAAGGAGTATGCGGAGGGCGCGCCCCGCGCAGGTCTTGACTCTCCTGCTACGGGAGGCCCGAGCGTGTTGGCATCGGCCCGAGTCCGAATGTCAAAGGAGAGCACACGTCATGTCATCAACGCTGTATGCCGTATCGCTGGACGCCACTGACGCCAAGGAACTGGCCACCTTCTGGTCGGGCGTCCTGGACCGACCGGTCGACGAAGGGGCTAGCGGGGAGTTCGCCGCGATCGGCCTTGCGGACGCCGGCGGCCACCCGACGCAGTGGATGTTCCACCAGGTTCCCGAGGGCAAGACCGCCAAGAACCGGTTCCACCCCGATCTCGTCACCAGTGATCTTGAGAGCGAAGTCAAGCGCCTGGTCGACCTCGGAGCCACGCAGCAGGCCGACATCGAGGAAGGCGGCTACCACTGGGTCACGCTGACCGATCCTCAGGGCAACGAGTTCGACGTCATCGCCGTCTAGCCCGCCCGTCGGCACGGCAGGCCAGCCTGCATGGCCGCGGTGTCCGGCCGCCAGGGCCCTGGCGGCCAGACCGCCGGCGGCTATGACGTGACCACGGGACGGCCGTCGATCCCGATCCTGAACGGCCTGCAAGAACGCGTGCTGGTGCTCGGGCGGCCAATCGCGACCCCGCGGTGTTCTCCGATCCTGGCCGGCTGGACGTCACCAGGGACTCGCATCGGCACGTGGCGTTCGGCGGCGGCATCCACCACTGCCTTGGCGCCTCGCTGGCCAGGCTTGAGGGCCAGGTGGCGCTGTCCGCGCTGCTCGCCGGGCTTGGCCGCCTCGAACTGGCCGGACCGCCGGTGCGGCGGCCCACGTTCGTGCTGCGCGGCCTGGAGTCGCTGCCGGTCGCGATGGCCCGGCCAGCGGGCGCCTGAGTCGGCCGGCCTTATCTAGCCCGATGTCGGCGCGCCCTCCAAGGGGCGCCGACCGGCCGCGGGTCTAAAATTGATGCGTCCGGCGATGACCACGAATTCGCCGCAATGCAGTCCGACAGCCGGTAGCAGTGTCAGACGACATGCGCGACGGCCCTCAATCTCGCCTGGCTACACACGAGGGCGCACACTGCAGCAGAAGGCACCACTAGGGGGCGCAGCCATGGAGTACCTCGTCACCATGACCACGCACGTTCCTGACGGGACGCCTAAGAGTGACGTTGACGACGTCGTCGCCCGCGAGGACGCCCATTCGCGCGAGCTGGCGGCAGATGGCTACCTGCTGCGCCTGTGGCGGCCTCCCCTGCAGCCAGGCGAATGGCGGTCATATGGCCTTTTCTCCGCCGGCGACGATGGCGAGCTGGAGCGCATCCTGGCGTCAATGCCGCTCCGCGTATGGCGCACCGACCAGGTCACGCCGCTGGCACACCACGCGAATGACCCGGGTCCCGGCGACGGTCACGAGCTGCGGCCGGGGGCCACCGAGTTCTTCACCACGTTCACGATCACGATCCCGGCCGACATTCCCAGCCAGGCCGTGGCCGATGCCGAGGCGGGCGAGGCGGCACGCACGCATGAACTGGCCGACCAGGGATACCTCGAGCGGCTGTGGGTGCTCCCCGGCCAGGGACGCAATCTCGGGCTGTGGCGGGCGCAAGACAGCACGGAAATGCAGGGCATCGTGGACTCGCTGCCGCTCGACCCGTGGATGGCAACGGACATCACCCCGCTCACCTCACACCCGAGCGATCCGGCGCGCGCGGCCGCGTGAGCGGGAGGAACCATGAGCGAACCATCGCGGAAGGTCGTTATCGTCACCGGAGGCTCGCAGGGGATCGGCGCCGGCGTGGTCGACGGGTACCGCCAGTGGGGCTGGGCAGTCGTGGCGAACGCCCTCACCATCAAGCTGTCCGAGGATCTGGACGTCCTGACGGTGGAAGGTGACATCTCCGACCCGGCTACCACCGACCGGATCGTCGGGCAGGCCTTGGATCGCTTCGGACGCATCGACACGCTGGTCAATAACGCCGGCGTGTTCGTCTCCAAGCCGTTCACCGACTACACGGCGAAGGACTACGCCCTGGTCACCAGCGTCAACCTCGGCGGATTCTTCTGGCTGACGCAGCGCGTCATCGCCGAGATGGTCAAGCAGGGCAGCGGTCACGTCGTCAACGTCAGCGCCAGCGTCGCGCAGCATGCGAACTCCGCATCGCCGTCGGCGCTGGCCGCGCTGACGAAGGGTGGCCTGGCCTCGGTCACGAAGGCACTGGCCGTCGAGTACGCGCCGAAGGGCATCCGCGTGAATGCCGTCTCGCCGGGCGTCACGCAGACCCCGCTGGCGCCTCTAGAGTCCTTCACTCCCGAGGAACTCGCAGCCGCGCTGCCCCCGCTCGGGCGTCTGGGTCAGGTCAGCGACGTCGTCGGCGGCATCTTGTACCTGGAGTCGGCGCCGTACGTAACGGGAGAGATCCTGCACATCGACGGCGGCCGGCTGGCCGGGCACTAAACTGCAGGCCGCCTGCCGCTCCGCAAGGTCCAGGTGATGCTGGGCCAGCGCTAGCGGCCGCGTCGTCGGGCGATCGCCAGCGCATCCACGGCCACGGCACCGCCGGGACCGCAGATCAGCGGGTTCACGTCGAGGGCCTCGAGCTCGTCGCCGAGCTCGGCCGCCAGGACCGACAGGCCGGTAATCGCCGCGATCACGGCGGTCATATCGGCCGGGGCCGCTCCCCGGACTCCAGCCAGCAGCTTGCCGACCCGCAGCCCGTCCAGCAACTCGGTGGCGGTTACAGCGTCCACGGGCGGCAGCGCCACCGCGCGGTCCGCCAGCAACTCGACCAGCACGCCGCCCGCCCCGACCACGAGGAACGGTCCGAGCTCGGGGTCGTGCGCGATACCGAGCGCTAGCTCTACCCCGGCCTGGATGGACTGGCAGACCAGCGCCCGCGGGCCCAGCCGCGCCGCCAGGTCTCCGTAGCCGGCGGCGAGCTGGTCGCCGTCGGCGATACCGAGGAGAACCCCGCCGACATCGGACTTGTGCAGGATCGTCGGCTCGTCTGTCTTCAGCACGACCGGGTAACCGATTGCCTGCGCAGCCCCGAGCGCGCCCGCGGCGTCGCTGACGGCCACGCTGCGGGCCACGCCAATGCCGTACTCGGCCAGCAGGTCGAGCAGGCGCGCGCCGGTCGCCTCGCCGGCGGCCAGCAGCGCCGCACCGCGGCGGCGTCGGCTCGGATCGCGAGCGGTGGCAGGTATGCAGTCACTGTCAGCGCCGGGCGCCCCGACGCGACCTCGCCAGCGGGCATGGTCGAGCAGGTGCCGCAGGGCCAGCAGCCCGGACCGCGTTCCCTCGAGCACCGGTATGCCGCGGTCCCGTAGCTGGCCCGCCACCCCAGGATCGATGGCGCTGCCGAGGTTGCTCAGCACCGCCAGCGGCTTGTCGGTCTGGGCGGCCACGTCGAGCAGTGCGAGCGGGTAGGAGTCGTCGCCGTCCAGCTCGTGCACCAAGTCGACTGCCAGCGTGACCGCCCCAACCGCCGGGTCGGCGGCCAGCGCGGCCAGGGACGCGCCGAACAGCTCCCTGGTGTCGGCACCGGTCCCCCATACGTCGAGCGGATTGGCCGGGATCAGCCCGGGGTCAAGCCGCTTCGACAACCGCGCCACGGTGGCCGGGCCGATCGCGGCGAGCGGCACGCCCAGCTCGGCTGCCATATCCACGACGTGCGTTCGCTCCAGCCCTGAGTCGTGCACTGTGGCCAGACCGGTCCCGGTGCCTGCACGCCGGCCGGCCACGAACAACTCGAGGGTGTCGGTGAACTCGGCGAGGTCGTTCACTCGGTGCACGCCGTATGCGCGGGCCAGGGCCTCCCAGCCGCCGTCCGCCGCGGCCAAGGCCCCGGAGTGGGCGGCCACCATCTCCCGGCCGCCGGCCGAGTTGCCGGTCGTCAGCAGCACGACGGGGATGTCGCGCTCGGCCGCGCGAGCCAGGACCCGGCGCAGCGCGGCGCCGTCCTTGATCGCCTCGAGCACCAGGGCCAGAACGCGGGTTTCCGG
>JASHUE010000109.1:0-2812 GCA_030040195.1 Streptosporangiaceae bacterium
GTCAGCGTCAACCCCGTGAGCTGGACACATCTGGCCTTGCCGGTCATTCCCCCGTTCCGGCGGTGGCTAGACGCACCGGGATTCTAGCCGACCACACGCTGCCTGCCCTCAGATCTACTTACTCCCGTCGGCTTCCTGATCGACTACCTGACAATGCCATCCGGAGCAGAAGACTCGGGCCATAGCTGACGTGGTACGCATACCACTGCGCCCAGGTCCGGCTCGCCTCCGCCAGGCGCCGATTCGGCTAGTGTCACGCCCGGGCACTTACCGTCCGTCACGACGGTCGGAAGGTGGGACCAACCCGCCGGCCCTACGCTGGTGCACGGTCCGCACCAGCGATCAGTCAGGAGTCCATAAAGTTCATAAAAGTCGCAAAGTTTCGGTTTATATTTAACGACGTTTAATGGTTGCAGCATGCAGAGCGGATCTTGCCCCCGGCCCTGCTAGCTGCAGATTTGCGTCCGCTCATGCTGATTCCACTATCGCCAGCGTTAATCGGATGTTACGCTCCCATATCGCCAGCCGTTCCATGCTGCCTGCAAGCGATACGGCGAACACTCCTCACACTGGGGCCTTAGCTATGGGATTGCGTCACCGGTCTATCCGCCTCAGGGTGGGCATTCTGATCATCGTTCCAGTGCTCTGCCTCATCGCGCTCTACGGGCTCGTGGTCAGCATCACCCTCGGCAACGCGCTCACCGAGGCTCACTCCAGGGCGCTCAAGAACCAGTTGCTGACGCCACTTGGCACGTTCGAGACGCAGCTGTACAAAGAGCGAGCCGTCGCCGTGCTCCTGTTGGCCACCCCGGACAGCACCCGGCTGGCAGCCGCTTTCGGCATGCAAGAGATCGGCACAAGGCAGGCCCTGAAGGCACTGGACAGCGCATTCAACTCCTCAGGGGTGATGTCCGGCACGTCCGCGCAGACGCAGCAGGCAATTTCTACCCTGGACCTCGCGGCAAATCAGCTCAGCACGATTCGAGCCAGCGTCGCCAACAGCTCAATCACGATGACGCAGGCCCTGGGGGCATACACGGCGATAGTCGATGACGCCAACGAAGTCATCAAGGGCGTCCTGGACGAGCAGCCGAGCGTGTCGCTTGTCACGCAGGCACTTGACCTCATCGGCCTCGACCAGGCGGCGCAGACCGCGCTCGAGGAAGGCAGCCTGCTGTCCGGAGAGATCGCCCGTGGCAGCTTCCCGCAGAGTGACCGTATCTTCTTCGCCCAGCTCGCCGCGGAGCGCAGCAACCAGCTAGCCGATGCGCTTCCCCAGCTCCAGCCAGCCTATCGGCAGCTGATCAACAAGGCGGTCTCGCCGGCGCTGAGCACCGAGCTTGCCACGATGGAGTCCGCAGTCATAGGTGCTCCATGGCGGCACGGGCCACCGGCATCAATCAAGGGCGGCAGCCGTATCTTCGACGCCTACTCTGCTGCGCTTGCCGGCGCGGTAACGACGATCGGGGTCGACCTGACCAACCGCTCGCAGCAGTCGGCGAACGGCGTGTTCGGCGAGCTGTTCCTCGCCGGTGGTCTCGGTCTGATCGGGATTATCGTCTCGATCGGGTTGTCGCTGTACGTTGGCAGGCGCGTGATCGGGCAACTGCGCGGCTTGCGGCAGTCGGCTACGACCGTCGCCACTCAGAAGCTGCCGACGGTCATACGACAGCTGCGGGACGGCGAGGCCGTCGACCTGTCCGAGTACGAGCCGCCCAGTGAGGTAGCCACGGGCGACGAGATCGAGCAGGTGCAGCAGGCCATCAACATGGTCCAGCAGTCGGCCGTGCAGGCCGCCGTGGACGAAGCTAGGCTGCGCCGGGGCATCAGCGACGTGTTCCGTAACCTGGCCGGGCGTAGCCAGTCTCTGCTGCACCGGCAGCTGACCCTGCTTGACGGGATGGAGCGCAGGGCCACCGAGCCGGACGAGCTTGAAGACCTATTCCGCCTCGACCACCTGACAACGCGTATGCGGCGGCACGCGGAGGGCCTCATTATCTTGTCTGGTGAGGCCCCGGCGAGAGGCTGGCGCCAGCCTGTGCCGCTTGTCGACGTGCTTCGGGCCGCCGTTGCCGAGGTTGAGGATTACACCAGGATCCGCGTCTTCTCCCGCACGAGGTCCGCGATCGCGGGCCATGCCGTGGCCGACGTCATTCACCTGGTGGCCGAACTGGCCGAGAACGCCACGGTGTTCTCCCCGCCCAATACGCCCGTTCGTATTCAAGGCGATGTCGTCGGGCGTGGCATCGCGATCGAGATCGAGGACCGCGGCCTGGGAATCTCTGCCGACCGGCTCGCTGAGCTCAACGCCGACCTGGCCAGCCCGCGCCAGTTCGATCTGTCAGACAGCGACCGGCTTGGCCTTTTCATCACCGGCCAGCTAGCGCGCCGTCATGGCATCAGCGTCTCGCTGCAGCCGTCGGTCTATGGCGGCACTACCGCCATCGTCCTTCTGCCGACCGAGCTGATCATCGACGAGAACGCGTTTGCGCCGGACCGGGCACTGGAGCCGGCCTCGCCGACGGGCCTGCCGACAGGCCGGCACGTGGCACTTGCCGGAGCTGAGCGCGGCCTGGTTGTCGCCGGAAACGGCGACGGCCCCGTCGTCACCACCGACACTGACTTCCCCACGCTGCGGCCAGTCGACGAGCCCATTCTGCTCACTGACTCCGCGCTCCCGCAGCGGACGCCAATGGCACGGCGCGGGCTGCAGTACACCGCGGCCGATGACGAACCGGGTGCGGTGGAGCCCTCCCCCGCTGCCACCGCCGCCGAGCGCGCTGCCACCGCTGAGCCCCCGGCCGCCGCGGCC
>JASHUE010000110.1:0-2506 GCA_030040195.1 Streptosporangiaceae bacterium
GGTGCTCTACCTGGTGATCCGCACACCGCACAGGAACCGCCTCAACGTGAACGGCTCCACGCCAGGATGGAAGGAAGCCGTCAACGCGCTGACCATGTACTACGGCGACAGGATCACCCTCAACTAGTTCTAGCACCTACGAGAAGGGCGGAGGAGACTAGGCGGCCAAGGCATCCTGCCAGGCCAGGAGGACTGAGCTCGATGGCGAGATTGGCCGCGGCTGATCTGGTTGTCCGCAACGCACGGGTATGCACTCTGGATCGGGGAGTGCCGTCAGCTGGGGCGGTGGCGGTCCGCGATGGCCGGATCTGCTGGGTCGGCACGGATGGGGATGCGCGGAATCTGGTGGGGCCGGGCACTGAGGTGATCGACGCCGGTGGGCGCCTGGTGCTGCCTGGTTTCATCGACAGTCATAACCATGTGCGCCTCGGCTCGGATGAAGATTGCGTGCAGCTCGCGGGGGCTAGTTCGCTAGCGGAGGTGCGGTCGAGGGTGTTGGCCTGGCTGGGCGAGCACCCTGATGCGGAGTGGGTGGAGGGTGAGGGGCTGGATTATCCGGCGCTGCGGCCCGGGCCGGAGGATCTGGAGGGGGTGGCTCAGGGTCGTCCGGTTTTGTTGTTCGATTACACCGGTCACGGTCTGTGGGTGAACCCGTCGGCGATGCGGCGGCTAGGCATCGGCCCAGCGGTAGACCGGGTCCCCTTCGGTGTTGTGGAGAAGGACCCAGGAACCGGGGAACCGACCGGGTTCCTTTCCGGGTACGCAATCATGGGGCTCGCCGGCGCGGGGCATCAGGAGCTGGCCAGGCACCTGCCCTGGGCCAGCGACCAGCGGCGGTACCGGCGGCTGCGGCACAGCCTGGACACCGCGATCCGGTGCGGCATCACCACGGTCGTGGAACCGCAAAGCGGCCTCGATGACCTACGCCTCTACCAGCGAGCGCGGGAGGAAGGCGTGCTGGCCTGCCGGCTCATCGCCGCCCTGTTCCACCCGCCGGGCGCGGACCGGGGCCTGCTGGATGAGTTCGAGACGGCACGGCGCAACTACGATGACGACCGGCTGCGAGTCGCGCCGGTCAAGCTGTACATCGATGACGTGATGGAGCAGCACACCGCGGCGTTGTTCGAGCCCTACGCCGACGTACCCAGCACCCGAGGCGGCACCTTCTATGATCCGCAGGCGTTCGCGGATCTGGTGACTGAGTTGGACGCCCGCCGATTTCAGGTACTTATCCACGCGGTCGGAGACCGGGGCGTGAAAGTGGCCCTAGACGCCATCGCGCACGCCCGGCAGGCCAACGGACCGCGTGATTCCCGGCACCAGCTGGTGCACATCGAGCTCGCCGACGCCCAGGACCTGGACAGGTTCAGGCAGCTCGGGGTCGTGGCCTGCATGCAGCCCCGGCATTGCGCCGCCGACGTGGGCGGCGCGGAGTGGCGGTCGGCGGTTGGCCCAGGCCGGTGGCCGCTGGCGTGGCCGGTCCGCAGCCTGCACCAAGCCGGGGCTGCGATCGCCTTGTCCAGCGACTGGAACGTGGCCGAGATGGACCCGCTCATCGAGATTTACAGTGCGGTCACTCGGCAAGATCTGGACGGCGGGGAGCCCTTTGTCCCCGAGCAGGCCATTGACCTGGCCACCGCGATCGCCGCGTACACCACCGGCGGTGCATACGCCAACTTCTGCGAACACCACCGTGGCACCCTGACTCCAGGCAAGGCCGCGGACCTGATCGCGCTCTCGGACAACCTATTCGAACTGCCCGCTGAGCACATCAAAGACTGCCGGGTCGAGCTGACGATTGTAGAAGGCCAGATCCGCCACCAGGACTGGTGACCCGATGGCCGGCCAGAAGCAGGAGCGTGAGGCAGTGCCGGTATCCCATGACGCTGACGATGTCGACGACGTGCTGGTCACCGGGGCGGGACGCCATGTTGGCTGGCTTGCGCGCGGGCCCGCGAACGGCACGCCTGTCTTGTACGTGCACGGCTGGCCTGGATCGAGGCTTGAGCAATGTCTCATACCAGGTCAGGTTCTGCGGCGGTTCGGCGTCCGGCTGGTGAGCGTTGACCGGCCGGGATATGGCAACAGCGAGCCCCTGGCTGCCGAGCGATCGGCGCGGGTTGCCGATGTCCTGGCGATCGCTGATGCCCTTGGCATCGACCGGTTCCCGGTGATGGGCTTCTCCGGCGGGGGCTCGAACATCCTGACACTCGCCGCGGTTGCGCCTGAGCGGATAACCAGGGTCGTCTGCGTCAGCGGTGAGATGCCCTGGGATGACGATGACGCGATCGCGACCTCCCAGCCAGACCAGCTCGCTGAAGTCGCCATGTTCCGGGCCGGGCGGACGAGCGAACTGGAAGAGGCTAACCGCCAATTCCGCTCCGCCTTCCTGGAGGACGTTATCGGTGCGTTGTCGGGGATGACCGCGACGCTGAGCCGACGCGAGCAGTCCTGGTACTCACAGCAATGGGTTAAGGACACGATCGTGGCGGAAGTCACGGAGGGA
>JASHUE010000111.1:0-3999 GCA_030040195.1 Streptosporangiaceae bacterium
CTCCCCGCGCGGCGGCGAAATGCGACGGCAGGCCCAGCGCGTCCCGGTCCGGGATCTCGATCGGCGGGCGGGTCAGGTGCAGCGCCACAATCGGTGCGTCCAGGCTCAGCGCAGCACCGAGTACCACCGGGACTTCGTTGTACTCCCACGGATGCAAGTCGATGACCTGGCCGTCTGGGAAGAGCTGAGTCACGCCCGTGGCGAAGACACCGAAGTGGGTGCGTGAATCTTCCGCCGTTTCCGGGCCCGAGTGGCCCGCGACCCACAGTACCTTCCCGACCCGCAGCTCGCAGTCCTGAGCGAGCTGGCTGAACAGGCGCATCTCCCCGTACTTCAGGTAGGAGAACGAGCCGTAGGTTGAGCAAGCGCCCCAGAATCCGTCGAAGTCACGGAACGGGTCCTCGGCCAGGTTGACGGTGGTCATCCCGGCCATCATCCCGGCGTTGGTGAACTCGGTGATCTCCGCGGGCAGCAGTACGCCCTCCGGGCTGGTCTCGCGTTCGTACCAGCCCCAGCCGGGCATGTCCGCGAAGCCCGCGGCGAACCCCGCGATGTTCGTCGATTCCGCCAGGTCGGCTGAGCAGGCCACGAACAACGGGCGCCCGTACTCGCGGCGGCTCAGGCTGTTAACGTAGCTCGCCCAGGCCGATAGCCCGGCCCGGTTCGGCGCGACCTGCCCTGGCTTCTTCCACATCTGCTCCGGGTAGCGCTCGAAGTCGAAGATGCGCCCGTCGCTGAACACGGCATCCGACCCGGTCGGCAACGCGAGCCCCTGGACCGAGTCGGGTACGGTCCCGGCGATGGCCACAAGCCGGTCAGACAGCCACTCGACGAGGTCAAAGTCGCTCCGCAGCACCGACATGGCCACCCGCAGGTTCGCTTCGAACTGCTCCTTGATCGCGGCGTCGCCCTCCGGTGCGGGCTCGTCCACTCCCTGGTAGGTGACGCCGTACTTGGCCATGAAGGACCTGCGAACGGCCCAGAACTCTGGTGCGTTGCGGTGCCAGGGAGCGCCGTGACTGGCCGCGTCCACCTTCCCGTACCCCCGGCCCTTCACGGTGCGGAACCAGGCCATGCTTGGCCTGTTGCCCGGGTTCTCGCCGTGGCTGGCCTCGAGCAGGGCTCTCGTCACGGGGCCCCACTGCATGCCGTCATCGGTTCCGGTCACGCGCCAGCCGTACGGCGCGAACCAGTCGTCCGGCGTTCCGGCGACCACGCTCGAGGCAGGCCGCGGGTCGATGCCGAAGTTATTCCAGTCGACCAGCACAACCAGGTTGTCCAGGCCGAGCCCCCAGGCGGCGTTCTTGGTCTCGTGACCCGCGCCAGGGGTGAGGCCGCCCTCGCCCTCGATCGCAAACACCTTGACTCCGCGCGCACCAGCCCGCCGCAACGCCAGCGCTTCCCCCGCCGCGGCCGGCAGGCCGTGGCCGGACGGCCCGGTGTTCCATTTGCAGAGCAGTGTTTTGCCCGCCATCTCGGCGTGCCCCGGCAGTCCGCCATGGCGGCGGAATCCCAGCAGGTCCTCCCAGGTCAGGGCCCAGCGGCCAGCGTCAGGGAAGGCGAACTCGTCGCCGCCGTCACGCTCGCGCCTGGCCCGGAGGCTCTCGTTCAGCACGGCCAGGCTGGCATAGACCAGGGGCACGGTGTGACCGGCGGCGAGCACGAACCGGTCGGCGAACCGCAGCCACGGTCTCCTGATGTCCCAGCGCATCGCACCGGACAGCAGCAGGCTCACCATGACGTGGACCTTCGACCGGGACCCGCCGGGGTGCCCGCTCTGCCGGTAGTTGAGCATCAGGTCGATGCATTCGTCGATCAGGTCCTTGACCTTCTCGTAGTGGCCGAAGTCTGCCTCCGTCGTCGCCTTGGGCTCCGTCGCCTCACTAGCGGACCGGATCGTGGTCATGCAGCCTCCCATGCCGCCCGATGTGATGCCCAGTACCGCACCAGGGGCGGATCGGCCACAGGGGCATCAGGCCCGCGAGGGCGGGACCTAAGCCCCAGTGTGGCACCGGCATAACCGTTACGCGCAATGGCGAACGGGACGTTAGGCCCTGCCCGCTGCCGGGTCCTGGATGGAATCGTGACGGCCATGTACAGGAGCAGGGAGACCGCCGGCGTCCCGGCGACGGCGCGGACGGCGGTGGCGTCCGGTCGGAGGGCGCGTTGGAGCTGACCGAGGCGCTGAGGCGAGCGCCGGCACCAGGCGGTGTCGGCGACGAGGTCGTCCGGATCGATGGGGTACCTAAGGTCACGGGCGAGTTCGACTATGCGAGCGACCTGAGCCGCGACGGCATGCTCTGGGGGGCCACCGCCCGCTGCTCGGTCCCCTTCGCCAGGATCCGCGACGTGGACGTGCGAGCCGCGTCGCGCTGCCAGGGGGTGCGGGCCGTGCTGGTGGCCGGGGACGTTCCCGGCAAGAACCGGTTCGGCCTGAACTTCGACGACCAGCCGGTGCTGGCCGATGCGATGGTCCGGTTCGCTGGCGAGCCCATCGCGGTGCTGGCCGCCGACAGCCGGGAGCACGCCCTGACCGCCGTGCGGCTGGTCCGCGCGGATCTGGAGCCGCTGGAGCCGCTGCTTGATATGGAGCAGGCGCTCAAGCCGGACGCGCCCAGGTTGCACGAGTTCGGCAACGTGCTGCGGCACGTGCACCTGCGCCACGGCGATCCCGAGCACGCGTCGGCCGACGTCTGGGTCAATGGCTACTACGAGACCGCCATGCAGGACCCGGCGCCGCTCGGCCCGGAGGCCGGGCTTGCCGTGCCCGCCGACGACGGCGGGGTCGACTTGTACGTGGCCACCCAGTGGCTGCACGTGGACCGCGAGCAGCTTGCGCCATGCCTCGGCCTGCCCGAGGACAAGGTCCGGGTGCACCTGGCCGGCGTCGGTGGTGCTTTCGGCTCACGCGAGGACATCCACGTACAGGTGCACGCCGCGATGCTCGCCCTGCGCACCGGCCGGCCGGTGAAGATGTGCTACGGCCGGGAGGAGTCGTTTCACGGCCACATGCGCAGGCATCCTTCGCGCATCTGGATCCGCCACGGCGCCCGCTCCGACGGCCGCCTGGTCGCCGTGGACGTGCGGCTCATGTTCGACGGAGGCGCGTACACCTCGTCCTCCCCTGCGGTGGTCGGCAACGCGGTCACGTTCGCCTCGGGCCCGTACGAGGTACCGAACGTGCGGGTGGAGGGGACCGTTGTCTACACCAACAATCCGCCGTGCGGCGCCATGCGCGGCTTCGGCGCTCCGCAGGTCTGCTTTGCGTACGAGGCGCAGATGGACAAGCTCGCACGCACGCTCGGCCTCGACGCGCTTGAGATACGCCGCCGCAACGCCCTGCGGCCAGGCTCCATGCTGCCCACGGGCAGGCCGCTGCGCGGCAGCGCCCCCGTTCGCGAGTTGATTGACGCGCTGGCCGACCTCCCGCTGCCCGCCGCCGAGCCGCTCGCGGGACGCTCGCTGGCGCGCTATCCAGGCGGCACCGGCGGGGTTACCCGCGGCGAGTCGCTCCGGCGCGGTGTCGGCTACGCCGTCGGCTACAAGAACGTCGGATTCAGCGAGGGCTTCGACGACGCGGCCACCGCCCGGCTGACGCTGATGGCTGGCCCGGACGGCCCGGTCGCGGAGATACACACCGCAGCCGTGGAGATGGGCCAGGGCCTCTACACGCTGCTCACCCAGGTGGTCAGGACCGAGCTTGGCGTCGATGACGTGCGCATGCACCCGCCGGACACGCTCGTGGGAAACGCCGGCTCCACGTCGGCCTCCAGGCAGTCCATGATGGCCGGCGGCGCGGTGCAACTAGCCTGCCGGCAGCTTCGGGAGGCGCTGGCGGCGCGGCTGGCCGGTGATCACGGCACGGACGGGACGGCCGCGGCGATCAGGCTCGAGGAGGGCTGGATCACCGTCGACGGAATCCGGCTCAGCAGCCTTGCCGAGGTGCTCGCAGCCGGCCCGGTCACGACCACTGCCGTGTATCACCACCGGGTTACCGAG
>JASHUE010000112.1:0-5413 GCA_030040195.1 Streptosporangiaceae bacterium
TCGCAGGCCGGCCGCCTCGTGTTGCCAGCGCCCGCGCCCCGGACAGTAGCATGACCAATGCCCCTGCCCGGCGGGCACCTTGGAGCGTCGGACGCCTGTTAACGGCAGCCGCCGCACCCTCTGGGCTGCGGGCCACATGACCAGAGGAAGGCAGCGTGATGCGGACTGCGCCAGCCGCGACGGCCACGACGAGGGGCCTGAATGACGGCCACCCCGCCGCGGTCATTCACACCGAAGACCTGACCAAGGTGTACCCGGGCACCGACTTCTTCGCCGTGGACCGGCTCAACCTCGATGTCTACGCCGGAGAGATCTTCGGGTTGCTCGGGCCGAATGGCGCAGGCAAGACCACCACAGCCGGGATGCTGACCACCAGGGTGGTGCCGACCTCGGGCCGGGCACTGCTCGGCGGCGTCGACGTCGCGGCGCAGCCCGCGCTGGCCAAGCAACTGAGCGGGATCGTGTCCCAGCAGAACACGCTGGACCGGCAGCTCACGGTGTGGGAGAACCTGTATTTCCACGGCCGGCTGTTCGGCATCGGCGCGCGGGAGTCGAGGCGGATAGCCGATCAGCTGCTACAGCAGTTCCAGCTCTCTAAATGGGCCAAGGCCTCGGTCTACGCGCTGTCGGGCGGCATGGCGCAGCGGCTCATGGTCGCGCGGGCCATCTTCCACAGCCCATCGGTGCTGTTCCTGGACGAGCCGACGGCCGGACTTGACCCGCAGAGCAGGCTCGCCCTCTGGGACCTGCTCGGCGAATTGCACCGGGCTGGTCAGACAATCCTGCTCACCACGCACTACATGGAGGAAGCCGACAGGCTGTGCGACCGGGTCGCGATCATGGACCACGGCAAGATCCTTGCCCTGGACACCCCGGCCGCGCTTAAGCAGAGCATCGACGCCGACACCGTGGTGACCTTGAAGACCGGCGGCGATACTGTCGAGCTGGCCAAGTTGCTCGGTCGCGAGATCGAGGGCATTACCAGGACCCGCCAGGTGGAAGGCGGGCTGGAGCTGCACGTTAAGGGGACCGACCGGCTGGTGCCGCGGATAGTCGTCGCCTCCGAGGCTGGCGGGTTCGACCTCGTGGACCTTTCAGTTTCCGAGCCCAGCCTGGAGACGGTCTTCATCAACCTCACCGGCAAGGAGCTGAGGGAAGAATGACTGCGTCAGCGACCTCCGTCTCGGCCCAGCCGGCTCGCACGATCGGCGGCGGGCCGACTCGCTCGGTTGTCGCCGCGAGCTGGACCGCGCTCGGTGCGCTGCTCCTGCGGGACCTGGTGGTCCTGCGCAAGCAGCTGTGGGTATTCGTGCTTCGCACGCTGATCCAGCCATTCCTGCTGTGCTTCGTGTTCCTCTACGTCTTCCCGAAGATCGGCCAGGGGATCGGCGGCCACGGCCCAGCCCAGGAGTCAGCGTTCGCCACGATCCTGGTACCGGGCGTGGTGGGCATCTCAGTCATGTTCCAGGGCGTGCAGTCCATTGCCCTGGCGATGGCGCAGGAATTCGGCTTTACCCGTGAGATCGAGGACAGGGTGCAGGCGCCGTGCCCCATCTGGCTGGTCGCGATCGCGAAGGTGCTATCCGGCGCGGCGCAAGGCGTTTTGTCGGCGATCATCGTGCTGCCGATCGCCTCGGTCGTGCACGCGCCGGGGGTGCACGCGCACCTGACCCTGAACTGGCTGCTGATCTTGACATTCGTGCCCTTGGCCTGCATCGCGATGGCGGGCCTCGGGCTGGTGCTCGGCACGAGCTTCCAGCCGCAGAACATCGGCCTGATGTTCGGCTTCATCATCCTGCCGATCACGTTCCTCGGCGGCACCTATTACTCGTGGACGAAGCTGGCGCCGGTTACAGTCGGCGGCTGGCACTGGCTTCAGACGATCGTCCTGTTCAACCCGCTGATCTACGTCAACGAGGGCATGCGCGCCGCCTTCACCACGGCGCCTCACCTGCACCTCTATGTGATATACCCAGTTATGGTAGGGTTCGCGGCGGTTTTCTTGACCATAGGCCTGCGCAACTTCCGGCGCAAGGTGCTGTCGTGATCACCTCGTTCCCTTAAGGAACAAGTCGGCGACCTACCCAGAGTGCCGAATGTCTCACGGTCCGAGATCGCGGCGAATGCCGTGTATAGTTCCTGCACAACATGCCGCCTGGCTCGCCGAACCGGGTTCTACGCTGAGTCACCGCCGTTGTCGGCATGTCCGGCCGGGTTACGACGTCACTTTCGGATAGGGAACAGTCGGGTCGTGTCGCTCCGCATGCTGGGCACCAGCTCACCGGGCCGTCGGCTGCGCAGGAGATGGCAGGCGCTGGCTGGCTGCGCCGCGGTGGCGGTGGCGCTGGCCTGCGCTGGCTGCGGCGAGACGAGCCCGCCCGCGCCGATCGGGTCGGTAGTGCGCGGCCCCATCCAGATGCTGGTCACCGCTCCGTCGGTCAACGCGATCGGCAATCCGGTCGGGGTTACCTCGTTCTTCCAGGCCAAAGCGCGCGCGGTTACCGCGGTGGCCGCGCTGGGACCGCTGAGCGGCCCGCAGGCCATGGTCATGACCTGGTTCAGGCTGACCAGCGCCGGCCCGCAGATGTTGTTCAGCCAGCACATGACGGTGACGAGTTACGGCCGTGCCTATTCCACGGCGATGGCCCGCGGAGCGATGCCGTATGGCGCCTACGAGGTCACAGCGTCAGTGGCCGGGGTCACCAGGACGGTGGAGTGGGGCGTCTATAAGTCAAGGAAGGTCGAGGTCACGACTAGCCCCGCGGTCGCGGTGCCGCTGACGCCGGGCCCGGCCGCCGCGCTGCCGGAGCCGATTAACCGGACGCGTCCATGTCAGTGGCAGAACGTGATCATGAGCATGCTGACAGCGACCGAGGTCGACCTCGCCGTGTCTGCCTACTGCCCTGGCCAGAACGGGGTGACCAGGGGAACGGTGCTGGGCGACACGAGCGAGACCAGTGGCGTAGGCGTGATCGGCATGCTGCACATGGAGCCAGGTGGCGTGATCGGCGGCGACTTCCGCTTCAACGTGTGCGCGCTGCCGTCCGGCTCGGACGCTCCCGGATCCCGATTCGGGATCACCACGATCGTTTACTACCAGGGCTCCACGAGGAACTTTGAGTACTCGACCGGCCTGCCGGGCGACCTCCTGGGGCCGGTAATCAGCATTTCCTCGAGCGTTCCGCCGGGGAGCCAGGTCCATCCGGGTGAAAAGATCAAGCTGCTGATTACCGCGACCGAGTCAGATCGGCTCGGGGCGCAAGTCAGCATCAGAAACATCAAGGTGTCCGGGCCGAACGGGCTAATCAAGTTCGTCCGCTACCGGAAGGTGCAGTCCGGGTGCGTGAAGGCCCGCGCCTACCGGGTTCTGCACCTCACCTACCTGGTGCCCTCTGCCGCGCCCGGGGTGATCAAGATTTCGGCGAGCACCAGCGACTTCCCTGGCGCCACGGGCACCAGCGAGATCACCTTCCCGTTCGCGGCCTGACCGACCCTGGGGAGCATCGGGGTGGCGCACCCGCGAGGCGAGCCATCAGGACGTGCGGCCTCGCACCGTGCGAGCCAGGATGCCCAGGGTGGCCCGGAGGGCACCCTCCGAGATAACCGGGAAGATGTTCGCGTCGCGCCACTGCTGGCCGATGTTCGACCAGTCGTAATACGACGTCACCAGCGTGCCGTCGCCGGTCGGCTCGAGCCGGTAACCGTAGACGTGGCCGATCGGCGGCTTGATGTTGCCCTCGATGGTCCAGGCGATCTCCCGGCCGGGCTTGAACTCGGTGATCCGGACGGTCACGTCGTACTTGCCCAGCGGATAGTCGTTGAGGGACTCGCGGTCCATGTGGACGACGAAGGTGTCGCCGGCCGCGGTGACGGGGTCGCCATCGGCCGACTGGAGCATGCCCGAGCTGTCGATTGAGACATGGCCCTGCGGGTCGGACAGCAGCGCGAAGATGGCTTGCGGCGAGGCCTCGATTGTTCGCTGGACTTCGAACCGGTCGGTGGTCATGCGAACAGTTTGTCATGCGGCGCGAGTCAGTCCGGCAGGCGGAACGTCTCGTCGGGGACCAGTTCAGCGACGTCCATCTGGGCCTTCTGCAGCCTGCCCGAGTAGTCCCAGTTCACCGACTGCCACCGCGTGAACTGATCGAGTACCCACACGCCGGACTGGCGCGAGCCGTTACCTGACTTGCCGTTGCCGCCGAACGGCAGGTGGGCCTCGGCGCCCGAGGTCGAGTTGTTCACGCTGACCATCCCGGCCGAGACGCCGCGGCGGAACGCGAACGCCTCGTCGGCCCGGCCGGTGTAGATCGAGGACGACAGGCCGTAGCCGGGCAGGTTGGCGAGCTCGATTGCCTCCTCGAGGGTGCCGTAGCCGGTAACGCCGACCAGCGGGCCAAAGGTTTCCTGCCGGAAGATGGAGTCATCGGAGCGGACCCCGGCGGCGATCACCGGGTGGTAGAAGATCCCGGCGTCCTGGTCGCCGACGAAGCCCTCTCGCGGGTTAGCGGCGGTGATCCGGCCGGTGGCGGTTGATCCGAGCACCGCGTGGTGCGGCTGAAGCCAGCTCAGGTACTGCTCGAACCGGTCGGCGAACTTCTGATCCAGCATCGGGCCATAGAGCACGTCGCTGGTGGGCTCACCGATCGCGGCCGTCCTGGTGGCAGCGTCGAACTTGGCCAGGAACTCCTCGTAGATGCTCTCCTGCGCGATGACGGTCCCGAGCGAAGTGCATCGCTGGCCCGCGGTGCCGAACCCGGCGAACAGTGCCGCCTCGACGGCGAGGTCGAGATCGGCGCTGGGCGTGACCACCATGGGGTTCTTGCCGCCGAGTTCCAGGCAGGCCGACTGCAGGTGCCGGCCAGTCAGTTCACCGATGCGAGCGCCGACCTGGCTGGAGCCGGTGAACCCGACCTTGTCGACGTTGCCCTCTGCGAGCGCCCGCTCCAGTCCGGCATAGGTCGTCTCGCCGTCTGCCTGCACGAGGTTCAGCACGCCGTCGGGCAGCCCGCCGCCGCGGACTATCAGGTCGAAGAGCGCGGCCCCGCACGCGGGGGAGTAGTCGGCCGGCTTCCACACCACTGCGTTGCCGCACAGCAGCGCCGGAATCAGGTACCAGGATGGCACCGCGACCGGGAAGTTGCCTGCGGTGATGACGGCGACCACCCCGACCGGGTTGCGAAAGGTGAGCAGCTGCTTGTGCGGCATTTCGCTGGGTACCGTCTGGCCGTACAGGCGCCGGCCCTCGCCGAGGAAGAAGTCGCACGTGTCGACGATCTCGCGTACCTCCCCGAGCGCCTCGGCGTACGGCTTGCCGATCTCGCGGGTGACCAGCCGGGCCAGCGCTTCGGAGTTGGCCTCGACGAGGCGGCCGACGTGAGCGATGGCCCGGCCGCGGACCGGCGCCGGCACGTCG
>JASHUE010000113.1:0-3494 GCA_030040195.1 Streptosporangiaceae bacterium
ATTGTCGTCGGTTATGCGCTCTCGGAGTCCCCGTACGGGCTGATCTGGGCCCGCGGCACCCGGCCGTACGGCACGCTGGGCTCGGTCCGCCAGCACCCCTACCTCGGCGACATCAACGAGGCCAGGATCACGGGCGACGATGGCCGGGTGCTCGGCGCAGGAGCCAGCGGCGAGCTGCAGCTGCGCAACCCCGTCCTGACGCCCGGTTACTGGGAGATGCCCGAGGAGACTGCCCAGGTCATGTCGGACGGCTGGCTGCGCACGGGCGATCTCGTCACTTCCAACGCGGACGGCACCTACACCTTCGTGGCCAGGGTCAAGGAGGTGATCAGGCGGCGCGGCGAGAACCTGTCACCGCTGGAGGTCGAAGAGGTGCTGCAGGCCCACCCGGCGGTGCTGGAGTGCGCCGTGGTCGGCGTGCCGTCCGAGCTGTCCGACGAAGACGTCAAGGCGTTCCTCGTGGCGTCGCCCGGCGAGGAGCTCAGTTTTCCCGAGCTGCGCGCCTTCGCCGCCGGGCGGCTTGCCGCCTTCAAGGTTCCCCGGTACTGGGAACAGGTCGCCGAGCTGCCGCGAACACCTACGGCCAGGGTGGCCAAGCACCGGCTGCCCGCCGACCACCCGCCAGGCGAATACGACGCGGACGCCGATGGCCAGGCTCGCACACCCAGAGGAGAGAAGTGACCGAGTACCCCACCTCCATCGGCACCTCAGACGCCGAGTCGATCACCCTGCTCGGGCATGACCTGGCCGGTGAGCTGATGGGCAAGGTCAGCTTCGGGGAGCTCGCCTTCTGGCTGGCGGCGTTGCGACGCCCGTCGGCAGGAGAGCTGTCGGTCTTCGAGGCGGTGCTCGTGGCGCTGGCAGACCACGGCTTCACCCCGTCCGCGATCGCGGCCCGGCTCACGCTGACCGGAGCGCCGGAGTCCCTGCAGGGAGCACTCGCGGCTGGCCTGCTGGGCGGCGGCTCGCGCTACCTCGGAGTCACCGAGGACTGCGGCAAGTTCCTGGCCGCCGCGCTCGCCGTGCATGAGGGACCGCTGCCCGATGATGATGACGGCTGGGACGAACTGGCGGCGCGTGCGATCGGCGCTCAGAAAGCCGCCGGGCGGCTTGTGCCGGGGCTCGGTCACCCCATCCACAAACACGGCGACCCGCGCACGCCGGTCATCTTCCAGATCGCGACCGACGCCGGGCTGCTCGGACCGCACCTGCAGCTGTTCGCCGCGGTCGGCCGGGTACACCCGGCGATCCTGGGCCGCACGCTTCCGCTGAACGGGGCCGGGGTGTGCGGGGCGGCCCTCGCCGATCTGGGGTTCCCGCCGGACCTGCTCCGCGGATTTGCGTTGCTCGCCAGGACGGCCGGGCTGCTCGGCCACCTGGCCGAGGAGATGCGCAACCCGGTCGGCCAGAGCATCTACCGGCAGACCGACGAGTCTGTCCGCTACATCCCACCGCGGGAGCGCTAGCCGCCGGGCGGTTTCCTTCGACACCCTCACGGCTTGGCGGCGTTCCACCTGGATGTGGAAGCGGGCTTCGTTCCCCGCCAAAACCGTGAGGATGCCGGGCCGGTCAGATGCGGTAGAAGAGATTGAGGAACCGGTTGGCCAGGGCCTGGTCGCCGGTCGCCGTACCGCCGTTGACCCGGCCGAAGGCGGTGAGCACCATGCTGCCGGGGTCAAACTCCAGCACCGCGGGCAGGTCGGAGATGTCGCCGGGCTCATAACTCATGCCCTGCTCGCCGATCGAGACGCGCGTGTCGCCGCCGTTGCGGCCGCTGACCCGAACGCCGAGAGAGAATGGCGACAGGTCAGCGTCTGGCCTGATCGTGGACTGCCAGATGATGAACATGAACGGAACGAGCAGGTCCGCCGCGTCGGCCGACAGCACGTGCGCCTGGCCGCTGCCCTGGCGGATGTCCCAGGTGTGCACGCCGTAATCCATCAGCTGGCCGGCCGCGTAGATGAACGCGGGTACGGGGCCCATGTAGAAGTGCGGAACAATCAGCCCGCCCCACTCCTCGGCGGTCAGCGGCTCGAGAATCCCCATCATCTGGTTCAGGTCGGCCCTGGCTCGCGCGATCATCTCCTGCTGGGACAGGTCGCCGAACGCCTTGGCGCTCTGGCCCGCTCGCTCGTGCATGCCGACGAGCCCGTACGCGGCTGGGGCGTCGGCCCCGCTCCTGGCGATATCGAAGGCCCTGAAGTAGCCCTCGGTGGTGTCGACGATATGGCCGATGACGTCCTTGACCCGCCAGTTCTCGCAGGCAGTCGGCGCATCCCATGCACCGGGCCGTTCCGCGAGCTCGAACATCTGGCCTGCCTCGTCGCGGACCACGCGGAGGATGGTGTCCTTACCCTCGTAGGTCATGGCATTCCACTCGCTCAAGCCGTTCACCTCTCTCGGGCTGCTGGGCTCGCCGGTGCGTGGCAGCACGAATCCGGCGAAGCTCCTGGAGTTCGTATTGTGAACCACTGTGCGGCTCACAGGATGAAGCCCAGCGCACGGGACCTGCGGGTGTCAACGGGAACCAGTCAGGTTGCCGTCTTTAAGACGGGAACGAGGTGTGTCCGCCCGGCAGGCCCTCCGCTCGCCGGGCTTGTCCGGGCTGGCCATGGGCCGAACCGGCAGGGTCTGCCGACCGCCTGGCCCATCCGGCCCGCAGGGTCAGCCGGCCGCTAGGCTCATCCGGGCGAGGGCGGCGCCATACCGGATGGCCACGAGTTGGCCCACCGCCTGGTGCGCGCCCAGCGTCGCAGCGATCGGCGCGCCGAGGGCAGTGCTCAGGCTCTCCAGCACGTGCCGCGGGAACTCCGGCCCGATCAGGCAGGGGGCGAGGGCCGGGCTGGCCGCCCCCGACATGTCGAGCCGGGTCACGGCGTCGGCGATGCTCGCCGGCTCGCCGAGCGACGCAGGCATGACCGGAACCGATAGCCGCGAGGCGAGCAGCACTGCCGCCACGGCCGCGGCGCCGGCGGCTTCTTCCCCGACATCCGACAGCACGATGATGCCGCGGCCGCCAGTGGAGATGCTCAGGCCGCTCGACCGAGCGTGCCGGACGAGCCCGGCTTCGGCCAGCCTGGCGTGCAGCCCCTCGGCCACGAGCGGGTGCGGCGCCAGATGGGTGGCGACGATGATCTGGTCCCCGGCTTCCGCCGTGAGTCGGCTGATGGCCGCGTCCGCCCGGACGTTCGGGCTCAGCAGCAGGGGAACAACGACGCAGCCTGGCTGCTCTGAATCGGCCGATACATCCAGGCAGTCCGACAGCGGGTCGGTCTCTCCCTCCAGGTAGCCGACGCGAACGTCGACACCCGGGCAGGACGCCGACGCAGTTGCGGCCACTCCGGCCGCGACCCCGGCCGTGTCGGCCTCGGCCGAGCCGGGCACGGCAATGACCAGCGCCGGGGCATCGGAGGCAACAGACAGCCGGTGCGGGCTGCGGTGCCGGCCGGCTGGCCTGGTCCGCCCGGTTCGCCTCGGCAGCGGGGCGGTGTCCG
>JASHUE010000008.1:0-6275 GCA_030040195.1 Streptosporangiaceae bacterium
GAGGATCAGCGACAGCGTGATCAGCACGCCGATCACCGTGCCGGTGACCGCGTTGGTGACCCTGCCGTTCACCCACGGGCCGAGGACCGCCTTGTCGTTGCACAGCATCAGCAGGAATACCGTCGCACTCGGCAGCAGCACGCCCGCCAGGACCTGCACGCCCTCGGTGAACAGGCCAAGGGGAGAGCCGGGGATCAGCACGATGGTCGCCGCACCCGCGATCAGCGCGCCGTACATGACGTAGAAGCCCTTGGCGTTCTTGACCCCCCGGTGCAGCGAGTGCTTGAGGCCGAGGATGTCGCCCAGGGCATACGCCGTGGACAGCGAGACCGCGAAGGCTCCGATCATCGCGGCGTCCAGCAGCGCCACGGCGAAGAGGGCACCCGCCGCCTTGCCCGCGTAGGCCGCCAGTCCCGCTGCCAGTCCGGCCGTGTCGGTGAAGTGGCCGGCCGCCCGCGTTCCGGCGAACGCGGCCGTCATCGCGCCCATGATCGCGGCGCCGCCCACGATCACCACGGCGATGCCGATGAGCAGGTCTGCCTTCTCGTACGAGATGAACCTGGGCGTGATCCGCTTGTCGACCACGTACGACTGCTGGAAGAACAGCTGCCACGGTGCCACCGTCGTGCCCACGATGCCGATGATCATCAGCATGACGGTGGAGAACTGGCCACCCCCTGGCACGGCCGGAATCACGAACCCGCGGGCCATCTGACCCACCGGCGGGTGAGACAGCACGTAGACCGGAATCAGCAGCAGGGACCCGGCACAGAACACCATCGCGATCCGCTCGAACCGGCGGAAGTTGCCGGTCATCGCCGAGGCAATGATCACCAGGGCGGCCAGCAGCACCGCGAGGATCTTCGGCAGGCCGAGGTAACTGGACGCGAGCGCGATCCCGATGAACTCGGTAATGATCGTGAGCGCGTTCAGCATGAACAGGTCGATGACGCTGAACGCGCCCCAGAACCGGCCGAACCGCTCCAGGATCAGCCGCGCATGCCCGACGCCGGTCACCGCCCCGAGCCGCAGGACCATCTCCTGGTTCACGTAGAGCACAGGGATCAGCAGCACGAATGTCCACAGCAGGTGAGTGCCGTAGTTCTGTCCGGCCTGGCCGTAGACGGAGAAAGCACCGGCGTCGTTGTCGCCGCACATGACGATGAGGCCGGGCCCGACGATGGCGAGCAGCGTCTTCAGCTTCGCCGACATCGAACTCCGCGCCGCGGTGTCGTCCACGGCAATGGTGCCCAGTGCGCCGCGAATGTCGCCGACGTGAGCAGAATCTAGCGCCGCACTGTCAGGTCCGGCACGGCCGACATCGCGGGTGGCAGAACTAATGGCAGACCACCCCTTTCACCGCCGACGGCATGGCGGGATCGGGCGGCACGCGCGACGCGGGGGACGGCCAGGGCCGGCCAGTTTGCGTCAGGCGGAGAGCGGTGCGCGATCGGGCGCAGGCTCGTGCCGGGAGCAGGCAGGGGAATCGGCGAAGGGCCATCTTCGGCCCGGACTATCAGGGTCCATGTCTCGCCTCCTCCTGTCGGCGGTTCGCGGGCGCGCTGCGTCCCGGACAACCTCGCGGGCGGGCATGGCCCAGGACGAACCCTGGCCAGGCACCTCCTCGTTAGAGCTTTGGCACTCCACGGCGTAACGCGCGGCCTGGGCCGACGCAGCCACCTGGCCTCACCCCTTATGCCGGGGAGAGGTGTCCTGATCCGGAGCGTCTCTCGACGGTTGGGATCAGTGGCCTATGTCCGTGGAGACGCCTCACCGAACAAGGTGTCCGATATGCAACCTCAACGAGAATGCCCGCTGGTACACGCCGCTGTCAAGGATCGACAGGCCCTGGACCTGCGGTTACTCCGGGCCCCCCCGCCTCGCGTCGGGCGGGTCGGCCACCTCGCGGCGGCGCCAGTCCTCGGGCAGGGCGACCTCGAGCACGTCGTCGACAGTGATCAGCCCGATCATGATCCGGCGGTGGTCGACGACCGGGATCGTGATCAAGTTGTAGTCGCTCATGAGCACGGCAACGTCAACGACATCGGTATCAGATCCGACCCGGACCGGGTCATCGTCGTAGACGTCGCTGACCGGCACCTGCGGATCGGCCTGCAACAGCGTGACCAGCCTGGCTACCCCGCGCAGGCGCCCGCTCTCGTCCAGCGCGTGCACGCTCGTCAGCGCCTCCGGTTGCAGGCTGGTCGAGGCTGCCACCGCCGCGATGGCCTCGGCCACGGTGGCGGTGGGGGGGACCGCGACGAAATCCACCCCCATCAGGCCGCCCGCGCTCTCCGGGTTGAAGCCCATCAGCGTGAGCACTTTCGTGCGCTGTCCGGGCGGCAGCAGGTCGATGACGGGTTGCCGGCGGCGCTGTGGCAATTCGGCGATGGCGTCGGCGGCATCGTCGGCCCGCATCCTGGCCAGCACCTCGGCGATCTCGTGGTTCGTCCGCGCGCCGAGCAGCCGGGTTGCCCGGTCCTCCTCCAGTTCCTCGAAGACGTCGGCCTCGAGCTCGGGATCGGCGTGCACCTGGCCGAGGATCTCGGTTTCCTCCTCCTTGGACGCGTGCTCAAGCAGGTCGGCGATCTGAGCGGGCTTGAGCCTGTGGATCCGGCCGAACGGCCGCCTGCTCAGCGCGGTGCCGCTGTGCCCGATGAGCGGCTCGAACTTGGCCCACTCCCGGAACGGGCGCTCCCGTCCCCGCTCGCCTTCGGCGCCGATGGTTCCCGCCAGCGCGCCAAGCAGCCGCCGCGGCCGGCGGTGGCTATCCACCCCGCTGACAACCCATTCCCCGTCGCCGGGCGCCAGTTCCAGGTCCGCCGCCCTGATCAGGTGGGCGCTCTCGACGTCGAGCAGCCGGTGCCCGAGCACGTCTGCCCGCAACAGCACCTCCCCCTCACGGCGCTCGAACTGCCGCAGGTCCAGCCGGGCGCTGGTGAGCCGCAACTCGGCCCGGTCCAGCCCGGCCACCTGCTCGATCGGCACGAATACCGACCGGCTGCCGACCTTCGCGACCAGGCCGGTGACGACCGGGTAGTCGGCACCGCGCAGCCGGACGATGACGTCAGACAGACGCCCGATGGAGCCGCCGTTCTTGTCCGTGACTGGCCGGCGCAGCAGCTCGGACAGGTGCACTGGCCGGAATCCCCCGGCCGGCGCCGTTCCGCCCGAGTCCGGCCGGCCCGATGTACCGCTCATCCGCGGTTTGCCTTCCCCGATGCTGGCGGCTCGTCACGGCCGCCAATCTCGCTCGTCCTACCCGCCCACCGGGCATCAGCCTGCCATGACGAAGCCAACAGGGCCAGGCACAGCCCGGACAAGTCGGACTCCCGGCTACCCTGGTGCGCGCACACGGTCTCGCGAGCTGGAGGCGACGGGCCTCCCTTGATACGGCTACGCGATGGTATGAAGGCCAGAGATCGAGGGTGTAGTCGGAGGGGAGGGCGCGGCGGATGGCCATGCGACGAGCCGTCGGCACGCTCGGCAACAACCCTGAAGGCCTCGGCTATGCCCTCAAGCGCAAGATGCTGGGCAGGCCGCTGATCAACGAGCAACTCGGCGAGCAGCGGCTGTCCAAGACCCTCGCGCTCGGCGTGCTCTCCCCCGACGGCATCTCGTCCTCCGCCTACGGCACCGAGGAAATCCTGATCGAGCTGCTCAAGGGCGGCCTGGCGGCCACCGCCTTTACGATCTTGCTGCCGATAACCGGCGTGGTGCTGGTGGTTATGGTGCTCGTGGTGCTGTCGTACCGCGAAGTCGTCATGATCTATACCAGGGCTGGCGGCTCGTACGTGGTCGCGCGGGAGAACTTCGGCCCTCGGGTCGCTCAGATCGCGGCGGTGGCGCTGCTGATCGACTACGTGGTCACGGTCGCCGTCCAGGTCGCGGCCGGGACCGCCGCGGTGGCATCCGCGATCCCCAGCCTGAACAACGCCACCACGATGACGCTGATCTCGATCGGCGTGGTGCTGCTCATGCTCTACGGCAACCTGAGGGGGATCAGGGAAGCCGGGAAGTCCTTCGCGGTTCCGACCTATCTGTTCTCCTCAGTCATGATCCTCACCATTGTGGTCGGGATCACCAGGGAGATCTTCTTCTCGCTGCCCAAGTGGCACGTGATCTGCACGCACTGCACCTACGCCCAGCAGGCCACGCCGAACCACGACAGCCTGATCACGTTCGGGCTCATCTTCGTGATGCTGCGCGCGTTCGCGAACGGCGGCTCCTCGCTGACCGGCATCGAGGCCGTCTCCAATGCGGTCAGCGCGTTCCGGCCGCCCGAAGGCCGCAACGCCCGACGGGTGCTCGTCTACGAGGGCTCGATCCTCGGCACGCTGGTCGCCGGGATCTCCTGGCTCGCGCACGTTACGCACGCCCAGCCCTACACCGCGGGCGTGCCGACGGTGATCTCGCAGGAGGCCAAGGTTGTCTTCGGGACGTCGCTGTTCGGCACCATCATGTACGGGGTCGTGCAGGCTGCCACCGCGCTGATCCTCTATACCGGCGGCAACACCAGCTTTAACGGGTTCCCGTTCCTGGCCAACTTCGTCGCCGAGGACGCATTCCTGCCCCGCTGGCTGACGAAGCGCGGGCACCGGCTGGTCTTCTCCAGCGGCATCATCGTGCTGGCTGTGGTCTCGATAACGCTGCTGGCCGCGGTGGGATCGAACGTCAACGCGCTGGTGCCCTTCTACGCGCTCGGCGTGTTTACCGCGTTCACGATGGCCGGGTTCGGCATGGCCAGGTACCACCACACGCACAGGGAACCTGGCTGGCGGCACAAGCTAGTGATCAACTTCTCGGCCGGCGTGACCTCGCTCGCGGTCGTGATCATCTTCGCGATCGTCAAGTTCACCGAGGGGGCCTGGCTGGTCGTCGTGCTGTTCGTGGTCGGCGTGCCCCTTCTGATCCGGCTGAACCGGCAGTACCGGATGGAGGCCACGGTCCTGGAGGGCATCGGCAGCCGGGGCAGGCCGCCCGAGCCGCCGACCTACTCACGCCGCAGCGTGTACGTGTTCGTCGATAATTTCGACCTCGCCACGATCGCCGCGCTCCGGTACGCGCGGAGCCTGCGACCGACGTCGCTGCGGGCTGTGCACTTCGTCATTGACAACGTGGTCGCCGACAAACTGCGCCAGGACTGGGTTCGGGCGAACCCGGCCATCCCGCTGGACTTCGTGGACTGCCCCGACCGGCGGCTGGCCACCGCGGCCGCTACCCTGGTCAGCGCCGAGGCGACGCTGCCCGGTGTCGGCGTGACGGCAATCTTGCCGCGGCGCACCTACGCGCCGCTGGTCAGCCGCCTCCTGCACGACCGGACGGCCGACAAGATGGCGGCCGCGATCAGCCGGATCCCGCATGCGGCCGCGACCATCGTGCCGTTTGACGTGCGCAGCCGGGTGGAGATGCTGACCGGGCGCGCGCCGATGGCGGGGACCGAGGCGACGGCCGAGGCACCCAAGGCCAAGACCTCCGTCGCCGGATCGCCGGCAGCCTCCGCCGCCACGGAGGCGGAGCGCGAGCAGCCCCGGCCGGCTCCCGGCGCGACCAGGTCAGACGGTGAGCGGCCGCGACCGGCTCGCCCGGTCGCCGAGGCTGAGGATCCGCTGCCGACCGCGATGTCGACGGCGCCGAACAGCGGGAACTACGATCGCCCGCCGCCGTCGCGCAAGGTCACCCCGATCGGCTCGCTGACCCAGCCGGGGCGGGCCGTCGCCGAGGGCCGCGTGCACACCGTCGAGATCCGGCCAGTCGAGCGCAACACGGTGCTGGCATGCGACGTCGAGGACTCGACCGGGCAACTCACCGCCCTGTTCTACGGCCGGTCCCACATTCCCGGCCTGCGGCCGGGGGTCAAGGTCCGCCTGCGCGGCCAGGTCGGCATCCGGGAGGGCAGGCCCATCATGATCAACCCGGCCTATCAGCTGCTGGCGCCGGGCTCAGAGGGCGGCACGGAGCCTGACGGCACCGAGCCGTAGGCCCTGGAACAGCACCAGGTGGTGCTTCGCTGTTGCTCCGAGCCGTCCGGATTGGGCCGGCGCAGGCGGCTCAGGCGCCGGACGCGTCCAGGTAACCGGGGTTGGCCACGGCCAGCCTCGCAGCGACCGAGTCGGCCACGCCGCCGCCCGCCGGGAGCGGGCCGAGTTCCAGCTCACGGGCCACGATGCCGAGTACGTTGGCGGCGACCCGCGCGTGGAACGCCAGCTGGCCCGACGTGGCCGGCATGACCTGGCCGGTCAGGAATTCCCTGACGGCTTCCAGCAGCTCGCTCG
>JASHUE010000114.1:0-4393 GCA_030040195.1 Streptosporangiaceae bacterium
GGCGTCTGAGATCGTGTGGATGGTGAGCAGCGGAGTCTTGGTCTGCACGTAGTGCACGTCGGACGGATCGGTGATCCCGGCCCCGGCCATGGCCAGCCTGACTGCCGCCGCGACCTTGGTAATCATCGCGGTCCGGCCAATGTCCTCGGGCAGCAGCGGCTCGCTCATCGCGAACCCGACCGACAGCCGTGGCTCAGGCGTCGCCTGCGCCCGCGACGGGGCCGCGGTCGCGAACACGGTCGCGTGCGGGCTGATGACCCCGTCGGTACCGCCCGACCACACGATCGGGATCGCGGCGACCTCGGCGGCGCTCCGCGACCCCGCCGCGACCAGAGCCTCGCGGAACGCGCGGTCGGCCAGAATGCGCGTGTAATCGTTGACGCCGCCGTTTCCCTCGGTCTTGCCGATGACCGCGATGACGCCGTCGGCGTCCAGCGCGCCCGCGTCGATCAGCCGGGTGAGCTCGCTGGCGTCGGACACGTGGTGCAGGGGTATTTTGCGAACCTCGATGGGGTTAGGCACGTGCTTAGCTTGCCGGCTCGGTCACGGCCTGTCTACCGTGATCAGATCCAGTCCACCTCGGCCGAGGAGGCGCCGTCGGCGAGGACGGCATAGCCGGGACCGCGGTCGAAGAACGGGCGGGCCGTCGGCCTGGCGGCGCGCAGCCTGGACCGCAGGTCGCGGGTCGCGGCCGCGTCCGGGACCGGATCGTCCTCCGTTCCCGTGATCACGACCCCGTAGTCCGCCGCGGCACAGGCCCGCGACACCTTGCCCCAGCGGACGTCGCGCGCGACCAGCGCGGGATGGCGGACGAGCGGATCGCCCCAGCCGCCGCCTCCGGTCGTGCGGATTCTGATCAGCGTTTCGGCGGGAACGAACTCACCATCCGCGAGCGCGTCGATCTCCCGCTCGTGCGGTCCGCCGGGATCGATGGTCACCTGGAACGGCCGGCCCGCGCGGCCGCCGTTGACCCCCCAGCAGGCCAGTATCGAGCGGTCGGCGATCGACATGAAATAGCCGTCCTCGCGCATCCGCAGGACCTTCTCGTACCCGAGCCCCCCGCGGAACTCGCCGGGACCACCGGAGTCAATGGCGAGCCCGAGCCGCTCGACCACCAGCGGGAACCGGGCCTCGGTGAACTCGGCCGGCAGATTGCGCGAGTCAGGCACCACGTGGATGGTGTCCTCGCCGTCGGCGTAGTACCGCCCGCCTGAGCCGCCTCCCAGCACCTCCCGCATCAGGTAGGGCTCGCCCGCCGACGTCTGCCCGTAGACGCCGGTGTACCGGATCGTCTCCTGATCGGCCGGCATGTGCCCGCCCACGGCCTTGGCCAGCACTCCGGCGAACACGCCCAGGAGGCGCAGGATCACGAACGTGCGGGCGTTGGTCGGGGCGGGGAATACCGGCGTGAGCAGCGTGCCGGGCGGCGGGAAGCGAAGCTCGAGGAGGTCGACGACGCCCTCGTTCACGTCCAGTTGCGCGGCCCGCTGCGGGGTGTCGGCCAGGTTGCGCAGGATCGGGGCCAGCCACTTGGCCAGGAAGTTACCGTCAGCGTAGTTGGCGCAGTGGTTGATCGGGCCCTTGGCCTGCGGGCCGGTGCCGGTGAAGTCCAGGATCAGCCGCGGGTTGTCGCCGTCGGTCCTGGTCATGGTGATGCGCTGGGCATGCAGCCGCGGCTCGTCGACGCCGTCATGCTCGGCGTAGTCTTCCCACGTCCACGTGCCCGGCGGGATCTTGGCCAGAATTTCCTGCCGGTAGGTGCGGGTCGTCGCGGCCACGATCTCGTCGAAGCAGGCCTCCACGGCTGGCTTGCCGTAGCGGCCGAACAGCCCGGCCAGCCGCCGGGCGCCGAGCAGGCACGCTGAGCACTCCGCGTCCAGATCCGCGGCCAGCGACTCGGGCATCCGCGAGTTGCGGGTCATGATGGCCAGCGCGGCCCGGTTGGGCACCCCGGCGTCCCAGAGCCGGATCGGCGGGACCATCAGGCCCTCCTCGAAGACGCTGGTGGCGTGGCTCGGCATGGACCCCGGCACGGCGCCACCGATGTCGTCGTGATGGCCGAACGCTTGGACGAACGCGACGACCTCCGCCCTGCCCCCGCCGGGTGAAGCGTCGAAGACGGGCACCGTGACGCACAGGTCGGGCAGGTGCCCGATGCCGCCCTCGGACCGGTAGACGTCGTTGTGGAAAAACACGTCGCCAGGCCGCATGCTCTCCAGCGGGAAGTCCCGCACGATCGGGTGCACCAGGGCGCTGTAGGAGCGCCCGGTGAGCTTGCGCAGCAGCCGGTCGTGGATCCCGGCCCTGAAGTCGTGTGCATCCCTGATCATGGGCGAGCGGGACGTCCGGGCGATCGCCGTCTCGACTTCTTTCTCAATGGAGGCCAGGCTGCCCGCGATGATCTCCAGCAGGACCGGGTCGGCGGGCACTGTGCCGCCCGCCGAGCCGGTGAGCATCGGCACCGTCATCGGCGGACCAGCAGGTTGCCGAACTCGTCGACCCGCGCGGTAAAGCCCGGGTGCACCGGGACGGTAGCCCCGTACTCCTCGATGATCGCCGGTCCTGACAGCACATCGCCGGCGCGCAGGAGCGGGCGCCAGTACACCTCGGCCTCGGTTCGCGGCGCCGACCGCCCGAATACCACATCGCGCCGCCCGGTCAGCGCCCGGGCCGGGTCGCCGTCAGCCGCGGCCAGCCGGGCCAGCCGGGGCCGGGGGATCGGCCCGGTGCCGGTGACGCGGAGGTTCACCCACTCGACCCGCTGGCGCGAATCACCGCGGAAGTCGTAGCCGTAGAGCGAGCGATGCTGCCGGTGGAACTCCTCGGCGGCCGCGTCGGCGAGCGCCGCGCCGAAGACCCCGGCGCCGACCGGCACACGGACCTCGAATGCCTGCCCGTAATAGCGCAGGTCCGCAGTCCTGGTGAGCTGGTGCTGGCCGTCGGGAAAGCCCTGGGCGGCAAGCGCGGCCCGTGCCTGGCCCGTCAGCGTCGTGAAGATCGCTTCGATCGCGTGGTAGTCGAGCTCGTCGTGGCGCGCTACGCGCGTCCGCACATAGTCGGTGCGGACGTCGACGGTCAGCAGCCCGAACGCCGACACGTTGCCCGGATTCGGCGGTACCAGCACCTCGCGCAGCCCGAGGATCTCCACGAGCTGGCACAGCAGCAGCGAACCCGACCCGCCGAATGTCACGAGGGTGAAGTCACGCACGTCCAGGCCGCGCTTCACCGTTATCTGACGTACCGCGTTGGCCTGGTTCCAGGCCGAGATCTCGAGGATTCCGGCCGCGCAGTCCTGGACTGACATGCTCAGCCGCCCGGCGAGGGCCTCGACCCCGGCCCGCGCCGCGCAGCGGTCCAGCGGGATCTCGCCACCGAGCAGGTGCGGCGGGATCCGGCCGAGCACCAGATGCGCGTCGGTGACGGTGACCTCGCTGCCGCCGGCCCCGTAGCAGAGCGGCCCCGGGTCGGCACCTGCCGAGCGCGGGCCAACCTTGAGCGCCCCTTCGGGCGATACCCACGCCACTGACCCCCCGCCCGCGCCCACGGTGACGACGTCGACCATCGGGATCTTCGCCGGATAGGCGCCGACGCTGCCCTCGGTGGTCAGGGCGGGCTCACTCGCGACGACGACCGCGACGTCGGTCGACGTGCCTCCGCCGTCGCACGTGAGCACCTGCGAGATGCCCGCTGCCTGCGCGAGCACCGCGGCGCCGACCGCGCCCGCGGCGGGCCCGCTCAGCACCGTGCCAATCGGCCGGCCGGCCACCTCCTCGGCCGTGGCCACCCCTCCGCTTGAGGTCATGACGTGCAACGGGATACCGCGGTCCGGCCGCAGGTCATTGAGCTGAGTCCCGATCGAGGAGAGGTAGCGCGACACGCGCGGCTTGACCGCCACGTCGACCAGCGTCGTCATCGCGCGCTCGTACTCACGGTATTCCGGCAGGACTCGGGACGACAGCGACACCACGGCCTGCGGGTGCTCGCGCGCCAGCACCGCGGCCATCCGGTCCTCATGGGCGGAGTTGGCGTAGGAGTGCAGGAAGCACACCCCGATCGTGTCGATGCCGCGACCGCGGAACCAGCGCGCCGCCGCGATCGCCTCGGTCTCGTCGAACGGCCGCAGCTGGACGCCGGTATGGTCGATCCGCCCGCCGACCGCCCGCACCCGGTCGGGCGGGACGATCCGGTCCGGCTTGACCCAGAAGTAAGAGTTCCCGTAGCCATCCGGCACCGACTGGCGGGCGATCTCCAGCATGGACTCAAAGCCCTCGGTGGTAATAAAGCCCAGCTCGCCGACGTCCGCCTCCAGCAGCTGGTTGGTCGCGATCGTCGTGCCGTGACTGATGCTCGCGATCGCCGCCGCGTCCGCACCCAGCAGCCCGAGGACCTTCGC
>JASHUE010000115.1:0-8567 GCA_030040195.1 Streptosporangiaceae bacterium
TTGTAGGCGTAGGGCGCGCCGGGGGTCTTGGGCGGCGACGTCATGTTCGCCGACGCGAACGTCTGGAGACCGCCGAACGTCACCTTCTTCGTCGTCGGGCTGACCCACAGCGAGAGGCCGCTGTCTATCCAGGCAATGCTGTTCGACACGCCCGGCAGGCCGGCGCGGATCATCTGGAAAATCGTGTCCTGGGTAACCGCCGGACGCGGAGTGGCCATGGTGATCTCGCTGCTCGCGGCGCGCTCGCTGACCGTGACTGCCGTGTTGTCTTTGACTTCGAACTGGGGCAGCACCGCGAGCCGCTCGGCTGTGCCGGCGGAGTTGATGAAGTCGCCGATGGCCCAGTAAGTACCGACGGGAACGCTGAACTTGGCCTCGCCCCGGTAGAAGAAGCTGAAACCCTCGAAGATAATGCCGAAGATTTCGGGGTTGGCGACGTTCGCGACGATGACCAGATCGCCGGTGTCCGGCTGGCCGCTGAGGTTGCGGCCGAGCACGGTCAGCGTGCGCATCT
Organism: Streptosporangiaceae bacterium; assembly: GCA_030040195.1. GTDB lineage: Bacteria > Actinomycetota > Actinomycetes > Streptosporangiales > Streptosporangiaceae > JAJYUU01. Next base: position 515 of record JASHUE010000115.1, read on the forward strand.
GGTAGTAGGGGCGGACGGGCACGGTCGCGGCAGGCGCCCCGGCCAGCGTGATGCTGACCCCGGCCGCGAACAGTCCGTCCTGGCCGTAAGTCCCGCGGCGATGATCAACGCGGAACTGACGGGCCAGCGCCGCTCCGAAGACCCTGGCGGAGGCGGCCGACAGGTAGCCCGCGGCAGTGCCGTGCCCGGAGCGGGTGATGGTGACGCCGGGCAGCGCCGGCCGCTTGCGGCCGAAGCTGATCGTCACCGGAAGGCGCCCAGCCCGCTCCGCACGGGCCAGGGCAGTCAGGCTGAACAGGCTGGGGTCGAGGCCCCGGCCCAGGTAGGGCAGCGCGTCGGTCGGGATCTCGTAGGTGCTCCCGGCCAGTCGCAGGCTGAGCAGGCCGCCGCGGGCTGCGTTGGGCTCGAGCGCGATCTCCTGGCTGCGGCCCGCGATCGAGCGCAGGTCGAGCCGGTCGCCGTTGATGAGGGTGATGATCTGCGGCGCCAGCCTCGCCGCGGCCGAGGCGCTGGTGACTGCGGCCGGGTCGGCGAGCGCGGGCGGGCCCGCGCTAAGCCCGAGCGATGCAACTGCTAAAGCAACGGCGGCCGTGGCGGCGGGTACGCAAAGTTGACGCACGCGGGCTCCTCGGTTTCTCCGGGAGGCTTTGGCCGCGTCGGCAGGGCTCCGCGGACAGAGTCCTGCGGCGCCGGCTTCTTCCCCGTAACGCACGAGAGCATCCTCTCGACGTACCACTATGACACGCCTGGCGCCTGATTAAAAACGCTTACAGCATGATAAGGAAGTTACTGTGGGTGACGGAGAGGCCGCCGAGGCAGGGACAGCCGGCGCGGCGCCGGGTCACGGCGGCGGGCCGCCGAGGCAGGGACAATCGCGAGCGCTGAAGTCACGACCGGGCATGGCGGACGACGGTCTCGCGGCACCGGTGGCAACTGCGCGGGCCCGAATCCGGGCGACATGAAGGGCAGGCCGGGGAAAAGGAATCGGCCGAGCGCGTCGAATTCGGCACTACCGGCGCGCTCATGGTGCACGGTGCGGTATGGTTAACGCTCGTAATCAACGATCAGCGAAACCGCAGGTAGGGACGACGTAGCAATGAGCCTCCGCCAGCATCTCGTACTTATTATCACGTAGCGCGATCCCGCTCCGGGCTCGCGCTACACCTCTTTGCCAGACGGCAAAGAGGTTTTTTGTTGGACCACCAAGCAATTTGTTGGACGACCAAGTAATTATCAATAGGAGTTTTTCGTGGAGCACCTCACCGGAGCCCAGGCACTCGTGCGCAGCCTCGAGTTGCAGGGCGTGGAGGTAGTCTTCGGGCTGCCCGGCGGCACGATCCTGCCGACCTATGACCCGCTGCTCTCCTCCTCGCTCCGGCACGTCCTGGTCCGGCACGAGCAGGGCGCCGGCCATGCAGCCGAGGGCTACGCGTGGGCGACCGGACGGCCCGGCGTCTGCATGGCCACCAGCGGGCCAGGCGCGACCAACCTGGTCACCGCGCTGTCGGACGCTTACATGGACTCCGTGCCGCTGGTGGCGATCACCGGCCAGGTCGGGACCAGCCTCATCGGCAGCGACGCGTTCCAGGAAGCCGACATCACCGGCATCACGCTGCCGATCACCAAGCACAACGAGCTGGTCACTGACGTCGAGCGGATCCCGGCCGCGATCGCCGAGGCCTTTCACGTGGCCACCACCGGACGGCCGGGACCGGTGCTGATCGACGTGCCGAAGGACGTGCAGCAGGCTGCGGGTCCGTGGCGGCTGGCCGAGGGGGAGTGGCCGCCGCCGATGGAGTTGCCCGGCTACCGGCTGCCCGGCCCGCCCGACCAGGCGGCGATCCGGGCCGCCGCGAGCATGCTGCTGCGGGCCCGCAGGCCGGTGCTCTACGTGGGCGGCGGAGTGATCAAGTCGGACACGCACGAGGAGCTGCTGCGGCTGGCCGAGCTGGCGCAGGCCCCGGTGACCACCACGCTGATGGCCCGCGGCGCGTTCCCCGACTCACACCACCTGTCCCTCGGTATGCCGGGCATGCACGGGACCTACCCGGCCGTCGCCGCGCTGCAGGAGGCCGACCTGATCGTGGCGCTCGGCGCCCGGTTCGATGACCGCGTGACCGGCCAGCTCGCCGCGTTCGCGCCGAAGGCCAGGGTCGTGCACGCCGACATCGACCCGGCCGAGATCGGCAAGAACCGCAAGCCCGACGTCGCGATCATCGGCGACCTGCGCCTGACCATGAAGCGCCTGGCCGACGCCGTGGACAGCGCAGTCGCCGGCGGTGAGCGGGCCGACACCACGGCCTGGCTGGCCACGCTGGACGGCTGGAAGGCCCAGTTCCCGCTGCGCTACTCCCACGACCCGGCGGGCCCGCTGAAGCCGCAGTACGTGACTGAGCGGCTGTCCGCGCTGACCGGCGGCGAGGCGATCATCGTGGCAGGCGTGGGCCAGCACCAGATGCACGCGGCCCAGCACTACTCCTTCACCAGGCCGCGCAGCTGGATCAATTCCGGCGGGGCCGGGACCATGGGCTTCGCGGTGCCTGCGGCGATGGGCGCCCAGGTGGGCCGGCCAGGGGAGCTGGTGGTCGCCATCGACGGCGACGGCTGCTTCCAGATGACCGCGCAGGAGCTGGCGACGTGCGCGATCGAGAAGATCCCGATCAAGGTGCTGATCTTCAACAACGGCTTCCTGGGCATGGTCCGCCAGTGGCAGGAGCTGTTCTACGACGAGCGTTACTCCTCGGTCGAGCTCGGCACCGCGATCCCCGACTACGTGAAGCTGGCCGAGGCCTATGGCTGCGTCGGGCTGCGCTGCGAGCGCCCCGACGAGGTGGACGCGGTGCTGGACAAGGCGCTGGCGCCGTCGGACGTCCCGGTGGTCGTGGACTTCCGCACCCACGACCGCGAGGGCGTGTTCCCGATGGTGCCCGCAGGCAAGCCGAACGACGACATCGTGCTGGGCCCGGAGTTCACCGCGGACGAGCAGCGCGCGGCGGCGCGCCGGGAAGTGGCCGGGAAGTGAAAGAGCTGATCCGAGGAGCGGAAGGCAAGAAATGAGCACGCACACCCTGTCGGTCCTGGTCGAGAACAAGCCCGGCGTGCTGTCGCACGTCGCGGGGCTGTTCTCGCGCCGGGCGTTCAACATCTCCTCGCTGGCGGTCGGCCCGACGCACGACGAGCGGGTCAGCCGGATCACCATCGTGGTCGATGGCGCGTCCACGCCGGTCGAGCAGGTTAAGGCCCAGCTCGACAAGCTCGTCCGCGTGCTCAAGGTCGTCGAGCTGCACGACGGCAGCGCGGTCGAGCGCGAGCTCGCGCTGATCAAGGTGCAGGCCGATCCGGCGCTGCGCGGCCAGCTGCTCGAGGTGGCCGGCGTCTTCGGCGCGAACGTCGTGGACATGAGCCCGACCACGCTGGTCCTCGAGGCGGTGAGCAGCCCGGCGAAGCTCGACTCGCTGCTGCTGATGCTCGAGGCCTATGGCACCTGCGAGCTGGTCCGCACCGGCCGGATCGCGCTCGCGCGCGGGGCCGGCGTGATCACCGACGACCCGCCCGCCCTGGTAGCGATTCCGCAGCGGGCCGACACTGCCGCCTGACCACCTCGTTCCCAACCGAATTAACTGCAAGGAGAGGACTTACCCGATGGCCACCGTCTATTACGACGCCGACGCCGACCTCAGCCTGATCCAGGGCCGCCAGATTGCCGTCCTCGGATACGGCTCGCAGGGGCACGCGCACGCGCTCAGCCTGCGCGACTCCGGCTGCGCGGTGCGCGTCGGCCTGCCTGAGGGCTCGCGCTCCCGCAAGCGCGCGCAGGCCGCAGGGCTGGAGGTGACCACGCCCGGGCAGGCCTGCGCGTGGGCTGATGTGATCATGGTGCTGACGCCCGACACGACGCAGCGCAAGCTGTACGCCGAGGCGATCGAGCCGCACCTCAAGCCCGGCGACGCGCTGTTCTTCGCGCACGGCTTCAACATCCACTTCGGCTACATCACCCCGCCGGACACCATCGACGTGGCCATGGTCGCGCCGAAGGCGCCCGGCCACCTGGTGCGCCGGCAGTATGAGGAGGGCCACGGCACGCCCGTACTGGTCGCGGTGGCGCAGGACGCCACGGGGAAGGCCTGGGACCTGGCCAAGTCCTACGCGGCCGCGATCGGCGGGACCAAGGCCGGCGCGCTGGTCACGACGTTCAAGGAGGAGACCGAGAGCGACCTGTTCGGCGAGCAGGCGGTGCTGTGCGGCGGGGTCACCGCGCTGGTCAACGCCGGGTTCGAGACGCTGGTCAAGGCCGGCTACCAGCCCGAGGTCGCCTACTTCGAGTGCCTGCACGAGCTCAAGCTGATCGTCGACCTCATGTATGAAGGCGGCGAGAGCTGGATGCGGTACTCGGTCAGCGACACCGCGGAATACGGCGACCTCACCCGCGGCCCGCGCGTCATCAGCGACGCGACCCGCGAGGCCATGGCGAAGCTGCTGGCCGACATCCAGTCTGGTGAGTTCGCCCGCGAGTGGGTGGCCGAGGACGACGCCGGCCGCCCGAACTTCGAGCGGCTGCGGGCCCAGGCCAGGACGGCCCAGATCGAGCAGGTCGGCAAGCCGCTGCGGGCCATGATGAGCTGGCTCGGCTCGGCCGCGAAGGAGATGGACGAGTGATGGCGGGCGAAGCAGTCGGCGAGGTATCCGAGGGGAAGCCCCGGGCGCACGTCGTCACGCACCTGCCCGGCGACGGCGTCGGCCCGGAGGTCACCTCCGTGGCGCGCGCGTGCGTGGACGCGGCGGCATCGCGGCACGGCTTCGCCGTGGACTGGCGGCCCTGCGCGCTTGGCGGCGATCACTACCTGAAGACCGGCGAGGTGCTGCCGGACCACGTGCTGGACGAGCTGCGCAAGTCCGACGCGATCCTGCTCGGCGCCGTCGGCCACCCGGACGTGCCACCGGGCGTGCTCGAGCGCGGGCTGCTGCTGCGGCTCCGGTTCGAGCTCGACCTGTACATCAACTTGCGGCCCTCCAGGCTGCGGGCCGGGGTCGGCGGGGCGGTGGGGTCGCATCGCCTGGAGGACCTGGACCTCGTGATCGTGCGGGAGAACACCGAGGGCCTGTACGCGGGCGCGGGCGGCACCGTGCACCGGGGCACCGAGTTCGAGACCGCGACCGAGGAGTCGCTGAACACCTGGGCCGGGGTCCGGCGGTGCCTCAGGTACGCGGCCCGGCTGGCGGCGCGCCGGTCCGGCCGGCTGACGCTGGTGCACAAGACCAACGTGCTCACCCACGCCGGGGACCTGTGGTATCGCCTCGCCCGCTCGGTCGCCGCGGAAGAGGGCGTCGAGCTGAGCTACGCGCACGTGGACGCCGCGTGCCTGTGGATGGTGGACGACCCCAGGCGGTTCGACGTGATCGTCACGGACAACCTGTTCGGCGACATCCTGTCCGACCTGGGGGCGGCCCTGACCGGGGGCCTGGGCCTGGCACCGAGCGGGAACCTGAACCCGGACCTGACCGGCCCGTCGGTGTTCGAGCCGGTTCACGGCTCCGCCCCCGACATCGCCGGAACGGGCCGGGCCAACCCGGCCGGGGCCGTGCTGTCGGCCGCGCTCATGCTCTCGCACCTGGGCGAGGACGCCGCCGCCGCTGATCTGGACGCGGCGGTGGACGCGGTGCTGGCCGGCGGCCCGGCCGGCCGGCCGGCCAGCACAGCCGAGTGGGAGCAGGCGCTGCTGCGCTACCTGGACGGGGGAGGTGCCTGATGGCCGAGCCGAAGGTAGAGATCTACGACACCACGCTGCGGGACGGCTCGCAGCAGGTCGGCCTTGACCTGACCGTGGCCGACAAGCTGCGCGTGGCCACGGCCCTGGATGAGCTGGGCGTGGATGTCATCGAGGGCGGCTGGCCGGGATCCAACCCGAAGGACGCGGAGTTCTTCGCGCGGGCCAAGCACCTGTCATTCCGGCACGCGACGCTGGCCGCGTTCGGCGCGACCCGGCTGCCTGGCCGGCTCGTGGAGGACGACGCGTCGCTGGCGGCGCTGCTGGCCGCGGAGACGCCGATCGTCACGCTCGTCGGCAAGGCCTGGACGCTGCACGTGGATGAGGCCCTGCGGACGACGCGGGCGGAGAATCTGGCGATGGTCGCCGACTCGGTCGCCTACATGGCCGGGGCGGGCCGGCGGGTCGTGTTTGACGCCGAGCACTTCTTCGACGGCTACCAGGCCGACCGGGGGTACGCGCTCGACGTGCTGGCCGCGGCCGCGGAGGCCGGGGCGGACACGCTGGTGCTGTGTGACACCAACGGCGGCACGCTGCCTGACGACGTCGGCCGGATCGTGGCCGAGGTCACTGACCGCTCCCGCACCGCGGTCGGGGTGCACTTCCACAACGACGCCTCGTGCGCGGTGGCCAACTCGGTCGTCGCGGTCGCGGCGGGCGGGCTGCACGTGCAGGGCGCGGCGAACGGCTACGGCGAGCGCTGCGGCAACGCCGACCTGTTCTCGGTCATCGCCAGCCTCGAGCTCAAGCGCGGGCACTCGCTGCTGCCCTCCGGCCGTCTGGCCGCCCTGGCCTCGACCGCGCGGACCATCGCGGAGGTGGCGAACCTGCCGTTCGAGGCGCGCCAGCCCTACGTCGGCTCCTCGGCGTTCGCGACCAAGGCCGGGCTGCACGCCTCGGCCATCGCCCGGCGGCCGGACGCGTACTCGCACGTCGATCCCGGAGCCGTCGGCAACGAGGCTCAGGTCCTGGTCAGCGAGCTGGCCGGGCGCAGCAACGTGCTGGCCAAGGCGGCCGAACTCGGGCTCGACCTGTCGTCTGACCCGTCGCTCGCCGGCCGGGTGCTCGAGCAGGTGAAGGAGGCCGAGCACCGGGGCTACGCGTTCGAGGCCGCCGACGCCTCGTTCGAGCTGCTGGTGCGCAAGAGCGCCGGGGTCCTGCCGTCCTGGTTCGAGCTCGAGGGGTACCGGGTCGTGATCGAGCGTGCCGGTACCGCTGACCGCAGCGAGGCGATCGTGCGGCTGCAACTCGGCGCTGGTCCCGACGGGGCCGGCCGGGTGGTGGCGGTCGGCGAGGGCGTCGGGCCCGTGCACGCGCTCGACCAGGCGCTGCGCCGCGCGCTGGCGGAGGTCTACCCAGCGCTGGCCGGCATTCACCTGGTCGACTACAAGGTGCGGATCCTCGACGGCCGCGCGGCCACCAGCGCGGTTACCAGGGTCATGCTCACCTCGGCGGATGCCGACGGTGAGTGGACGACCGTGGGCGTGTCCGACGACATCGTCACCGCCTCGTGGGAGGCTCTGGCGGATGGCGTCGTGTACGGCCTGCTGCGCGCGGGCGCGCAGGCACTGACCGATGGTGATCAGCTCGCCCGGCCGGGCACGCCCGTGCGGGCGGCCGAGCACGAGATTTCGGAGGCAGTATGACGTCCCCATTTACCCCGCTGCCCCGGCCGCGGTCCGGCCCGCTCACGACCGGACCGTCGCGTGCCGCGGCCCGCGCCATGCTGCGCGCCGTCGGGCTGTCGGAAGAGGACCTGACCAAGCCGCAGGTGGCGGTCGCCTCGTCCTGGAACGAGGTCACTCCCTGCAACGTCCACCTCAACGGGCTGGCGGCAGCCGCGAAGGAGGGCGTGCGCCAGGCGGGCGCGGTGCCGTTGGAGTTCGGCACGATCGCGGTGTCCGACGGCATCTCGATGGGCACCGAGGGCATGAAGGCCTCGCTGGTCAGCCGCGAGGTCATCGCGGACTCCGTCGAGCTGATGGTGAATGCCGAGCGGTTCGACGCGCTGGTCGCGATCGCCGGCTGCGACAAGTCGCTGCCGGGCATGCTCATGGCCTGCGCGCGGCTGAACATCCCGTCGATCTTCCTGTACGGGGGCACGATCCTGCCCGGCGTCGTGCACGGCAAGGCCATCACGATCCAGGACGTGTTCGAGGCGGTCGGCGAGCACTCGGCCGGCAGCATGTCCGACGAGGAACTGCTGACGGTCGAGCGGGCCGCGTGCCCCGGCGCCGGCTCGTGCGCGGGCATGTACACGGCCAACACGATGTCGACCTGCGCCGAGG
>JASHUE010000116.1:0-3561 GCA_030040195.1 Streptosporangiaceae bacterium
CCGGAGCGCGGGGTAGGCACTTGCCGCCACACTGTGCCGTTCCACCGGGCGATCATTGGTCCCGGTCCCGTCCCGCCCGAGCCGACTGCCCAGGCGCTGCGGACGGAGGTAATGGCGGCGCCGGCGAGCCAGGCGGCGCCGGCGGGAGACGGGCCAGGCGCCGCCTTCCAGGCCGTGCCGGTCCAGCCAGCGATCAAGGCCCCGGAGTATCCGTAACCGACCGCCCAGGCCGTGCGCGCAGATCCGGCGGCCACGGCCAGAAAGCCGGCACCGCCGCTGGCCTGCCGGTTCGGCGGGTCGGGGCTGGGCAGTTGCGTCCATCGGGTGCCGTTCCAGTGCAGGATCAGCGACCCAGAGGCGCCGTTATTGCCCTCGAAGCTGCCGACGGCCCAGACGCTGCGGGCCGAGGTGGCGGCAACCGCGTCCAGGATGGTCGGAGGTATGAGGCTGGGACTCGGTACGACCTTCCATGCCTTGCCGTTCCAGTGCATCGTCAGTTCCCGCCACCCGCCGCCCGTCGGGACTCCCCAGCCGACGGCCCACGCGCTGCGCGGGGACAGCGCCGCTACGCCTAGCAGGAGGTCGCTGACCGCCAGCGGATTGGGGCTCGGCACCCGCGTCCACGCCCCGCCGTTCCAGTGCAGGATCAGGGTCTTGTACGACCGGGTCTGGCCGACCGCCCACGCATCGCGCGCGGACGTGGCAGCAACCCCGTACAGAGCCAGGCCATCGGCCAGGGCCCTGGGGTCCTGCCGCCGCCAGGCCGCGCCATTCCAGTGCAGGATCAGCGGCGTGTCGGTCTTGACGGAGCAGTCATAAGCGGTGCAGCCGACCGCCCAGGCGTTGCTGGCCGACGTCGCGGCAACACCATCCAGGACGCCACGGAACAGGAAGCTCGCTGTGCCGCCCGGCCCGCTGGCGGCTACCGCGGTCGCGGCGCCTGCCAGGGCCGAGGAGGTTAACGCGATGGCCGCCGCGGCGGTACTCAGCACACGGGCCGTGCTGAAATTCACAGGCCACCTCACGTTTTCACGACTGGGCTCGGTCAGCGGTTCAGGCCGGGGACAGCGCCGCGGTTAGCGTGAAACCCATTTCACAGTATGCGTCGACCAGCCCGGCCGGCAGTCCCGCAGCCGTGGGCTGCGGCACCTGCAGGTCACTACGCCGCACAAGTCCTCAAGATGCGGACCGGCGATGGCGGCTGCGGGCGCGCGAGAATGAGCTGTCTGTAGCGGACAAGATCTTGACCCATCCGCGGCCGCCAGCCACCTAGGTCCCACCCGGCCCGCTGACCAGGCGACACTAGCAAGAGCCGGCACCGGAAAACCTACGGGGCGAGTCAGCTAGATCGGTACTACAACCCAGGTATTGCCTTGCCGGCACCTGGAATAAAGTACCGACGCACGCACCGCGACTGGCGCAGCTCCTATCGGCCCAACGGCCACGCGCGCACCGGGCGCCCCTTTCGGCCTCACGAGGCTCGGTCCTGCGAGGTCAGTCGGGGGCCTGGCCCGCGGCCTTAGCGCTGGAGGCAGCCGACGGCGGATCGCCAGGAAGAGGCTCGGGCGCTGGTTGCCACCTGGCTGTTTTCTTGATCCAGATGAGCGACAGCGCGACTAGTAGCGCGATCTGGAGGCCGAAGACCACATCCAACCGCGTCGGTGCGGGCAAAGAGTCCGGGACGAGCACTGCCCGCAGCGGCAGGATCGCCACCATGGTCGCGGCGACGCCGAAAGCTACCTCGGTGGCGCCTGGCAGCGAGCGCGCCGGGAGCTTGCCGCCTGGGACTGACCTCTTCTGCCGGTAAATCAGCCAGAAGATGCCGATCAGCAAGGCAGCGGGCATCAGCGCGATGAAGTAGGTGTAGAGGACGACGACGAAATGTCGTCGTGCGACGATGCTGATCCGGCTGGCCCAGGGATATTTGTCCGTTGGTGTGAAGCGATTGGCGGTGAGGGCCCAGCTCGCGTTGCGGGACGTCACGATCAGCGAGGACGACATGAGTGAGCCAGCCACCGTCACGGCGATCTTGTCGTTCAGCTGATACCAGTCGTCCGGGAACGACTGCGGCGTGCTCAGCGCGAATACTTGCTGGATGATCCGGTACGGTGCTTCCTGTTCCAGCACTCGGGCGTTCATCATGCTTGCGCAGGTGACCGGGTGGGCCGTCAAGGGACTCAGCGGGAACTGCACCGCGAAGGTGCTCAGTCCGCTCTGGCTGGCGAACACAATCTGCCCGTCTTTCGGCACTGGGGCGTTCCCGTCAAGCACTGTCTTACCGCTTTGGGTTATTCCGATCAAGATGCCGAGGTTGATGTAGGACGTGGCCTCATCCACGCCGAGGAACTCGAAGACAACGCAGAAGTCAGCTCCCGTTCCGGGCGAGTACACCGGGACAAGGGGGCCGAAATAATTGTCGGTCGGCGCGCCGAGCGACACCGGGCTCGGCAGGGTCACGGCGCTGCCAGCGCCGACCAAGTTATCGGCGAGCAGCCAGGATGGTATGCACAGGAAAACCGCGAGCAGTAACGCCGACCCGCAGTGCCTACGCAGCAGGCCTCCGGCCTTAAGGATGACCGGGTTTCTACCGCCTCGTTCCGTTCCCGGTGGTCCGGGAATTGCCGCGGCCTGGGCCGCAGCTCCTTCACCGTGCAACCCCGTCTCCGGCTGCGGCAGCCTGCGCCCGATTCCGAAATAGGATCGCCCAGTCCAAGGCATAGTTCCCTCCCGCTCGCACCATAGAGGCATGCGCGAATGCTGGCTAGCCGGCAACGTGGACCCCATCGCGCTGTGCGTACTCGCCTTGTGCCGAACGCTCCGAGCAATCGCTGGCGGTGGTGATCGCTGGGGAGAACTCGAAGATGGGAAGAATGGCGAGTCCTGGCCGGTCTCAGTCAGCAAAGTGGTCAAGCTGCCCCACGGCGCGCTTCCTGTCCTGACTAGCGATTTACCCTCCTGACAGGTCACGTCGCGGACCGAGTGAAGCCGACTTTCTATCTCCCAGTGGGCTCGGACCCAGGCCGCCAGGGTGGCGGCATCGCGGCCAGCTGACTAGCACCCGCCACCGGAACGTTCGCCGCGCGATCACCTTCGAATCGTGATCAGTCACCACAACCATCTGCCTGACGCCCGCCAGATCGATCCCGGCGATCGCATTCGTCACTGGCGCCAGAACCCGCAACCGCTCCAGCAGAGCGTTGCGGTTGCGGTCACCGCGGGACACGCCACTACCGTTACCCGTGAACGTCCTCCTGCTTGCGTGGCGCGGAGGCTAAGCGGGAGCGGGCGGGAGGTGCGGTGTCTCGCTCAGTGCTGGAGTGCGACCGGACAGCCCAGGACACGGGCGGCTAGGCCCAGGGCTTCCACGCGGATACCTTCGACGTGTCCTACTGTCGGGAACAGCGATTGAAGCTCCCATGAACCCTTTGGTTGTCGCCGCGATCATCGCAGCTGGTGTCAGCGTTTTAACGCTTGTCGGCACGCTGCTGGTGCAGATCTACGGCATCGGCCGGACTAAGGCAGACACCGCCGAGAACCTTAGGGCGCAGTTCGCCGAACAGC
>JASHUE010000117.1:0-2717 GCA_030040195.1 Streptosporangiaceae bacterium
GCCGCCGGGCGCGGCGGGCGGAGACGAGCTGCAGCCGATGGCGTTCACCCCGCAGTTCCCGCAGGCCTTCTACGAGACCGTCGCCGAGAGCGCGCTGTCGCGCCTGATCCCTGGCCTCTCGGCGTTCCCCGACGAAGCGATCACCGCGCTGTCCTCCGACATGCACACGATCGAGGCGCTCCTGATCGGCGCCAACCACGAATTCAGCCGCGAGCTGCTGTGGCATGGGGTGCCGGCGCTGTTGAGCGGCACCTTCTTCGCCCGATTCTGGGACGGGCGCGATGCTACCGGCAACCCGCTGGCCGATATCACCGACATCTCGTCCTGGCCGACCGACAGCGACCTCGGCACTCACGCGGCCACCGCTGCCGCCAGCGGCGGCGAGACGGTCCTGCTGATACGCGGAGAGCTCGTCCGCCGCTTCCCGCATGCCACCATCTACGCCGCGCCGGCGGTCCCGGCCGGCAGCAGCCGCACCGTCGACGTCACCCAGCGGGTCGACCCGATGTTCAGCGGGACGCTCGGCGGCGACTCGGTGTTCATCGGCTTCCCGTTCCCGGTACAGGAGGCGATGAGCAGCACCACCACGCTGGGCATGTACTTCGTCTTCCAGGAGCACCCGATGGCTCCGCGCTTTGGCCTCAACCTCGACACGGGCACTCCCACCAGCTTCGGCCAGCCCCCGCCGAACTGGAGCGAGCTGCTGTGGTCGCAGACGGTCAAAGACGCAGCCGACTTTGCGACGCTGGCCTACCTGGATGCGTCCTCGGCCTCGCCGCTGTGGGGAGTCTCGCTCACCGACACCGGCACACTCGGCGCCCCCGAGCACCGGTGGGGGTTCAGCGCCGCGCACATGGCCCACATCTGCTACCGCCCCCCGGTGCTGATCGCAATCCACGCCGATGAGCTGCTGGCCCCCACTACCGCAGGGACATCGGGATGAGCGCTAGCACCTGGTCTCTGTCGACGCAGTTTCCGCTCGCCCTGTTCCCGGTCCGGCTCGAGACCCGTCTGCTCGGCACCGACCTGTGCATCCGCGTGATACCCGACACGATCCATGCCGACAGTCACGAGCCCGAGCTCACCAACGCTGAACTGGCAGCGGGCCAGCGCTACTGGACCCAGGTCACCGGAGCTGACGCGGGCACGGCCGCCGCCGCGTGGCGCTCTCTGGCCAGCCAGCTAGGAACCGAGCGAGCCACCTGGGTCGCCCGCGTGGTGCGCCAGACAGAGCGCAACCGTCTGCAGGCGTTCACCCCGGCCTCTCGGGCGGCCCCCTGGACCCGCGTCGCCCAGGCCCGGCTGCTTCCCACCCGTTGGACGGCCGTCGGCTGGCTAAACGGGGAGGACGTACGAGCCACCGGTCCTGCGATCGTCCGTCCCGTCCCGGTCGGTCCCGACCCTTCGCGAGGTGGTCTGGCCCTGCCCGCCTGGATGCGCGACTTCGCGACCGCGGAGAAGAGCGGCATGGGGCTTCGCTTGCCGCTCACCGCCGACATGCAGCAGGACGGGCTCGATCTGCTGCTCGTCTACGGCGTCGATGAGTCCGGCGACCCGGCGGCCGGCGCCCAGCAGCTCTCTGACCTGCTCGACGCCCACTACTACACCGATGGATTTGGCTACATCCCGGCCGGGACACCGACCACCAACAGTGCCACGACCGCCTCGGGACTGAACCGAAGTGCCCCCGGCTACATCGACGGGCACCGTGTGTACGACAGCGACCGGCCACCCACGGACCGGCAGAGCGGCGCCGCCGGGCTCGCGAAAGCGCTCGGAATCCCGCTGACCGAGAGCACCGATCCGCCGGCGCCCAGCCTGGAATGGCAGCCCCACATCGCCGCCGCCGCCGAACAACTCTCCAGGGAAAACCCGAGCAACACCGAGCAGCAGAACTGGTACGAGGCTCAGGCAGCCGTGCTCGGCGGGGTCGGCACCGCCGCGGGCATGGCGATTGGCGCCGGGCTGACCGAGGAGACCACGGCCCAGGCCATGAACCGGGCGCTGTGGGCCGCAGGGCCCGGCTACTATCTGTCGCAGATGCTTAACGGCACGACCGGGGAGGACTTCAAGCGCCCGGACCACAGCAACGTGATCGCCGACGACGCCTACCTGCGCTACCTCGACCGCCAGCGGCTGCTGCTCCAGGCCCAGGCCCAGGTCATCGCCCAGCAGACCGGGATCACCGGCCTCGACCCGGCGGACAGCGAAGCGTTCGACGACGCCTGGAACGCCGCCGTTTCCAGTCAGGCCGCCGCCGCGTCGGTCTCACAAGATGAAGCGGCCGTGCAGCTGTGGGGCGAGGTGACAGTACTCGCCGCCCAGGTCTGGCAGCAGATCCACTCTGGGGAGGGGTTCGACGCCACGGGCGACTGGGAAGGGGCTGTCCAGAATCTCACCGTCGACCGCACAGCCCGGTACGCGTACTACCGATGGCTAGCCCGCTCGGGATGGTCCACCCCGGCACAGCGACTGTCCGACTGGCTGGCGGGACAAACGGCAGCTCTGTACGGACAGGCGACCTTCCAGGCCGCGCGCAGCCACTTCGTCTCCCACGTCAGGGCCGGTGGCGCCCTGCCGGCCATCGCGATCGGGGACGAGCCCTACGGGATTCTGGTCGCCTGCGCGCTCGACGACTGGGAGCCTGCGGCCGGCGAGTCGCGGCTGCGAGCCTTCGTCCAGGCGCTGTGCGTGCTGCGCGACACGATCTGGACGCC
>JASHUE010000118.1:0-6818 GCA_030040195.1 Streptosporangiaceae bacterium
TCTGGCCGTGATCGAGGCCGTGGAGGCGACCGGCGTGCTGCTGGCCACGATCTTGGCCGGGATCGACACGGCCTCCGGCAAGTCGTACCACCGGGCCAGCGGGATCGCGATCACGCTGATCGGGCTGGCGACCGCCGTTGCCCTCGGGCTGGTGGCCCGCGGCCTGCTCGGAGGCCACCGGTGGACCCGCACCCCGACCATGCTCACGCAGCTATTCACCGGAATCGTCGGCGTCTACCTGGTTCAGAGTGCCCGGTACGACTGGGGCATTCCTGCGGTTTTGCTGGCGATCGGCGGATTCGCCATGCTGCTCGCGCCCGCGAGCCTCAAGCTGCTGACGCCGGGCCGGGCCCGTAAGCCAGGCGGGGGCTAGCGGCCGGACTGGCCGGACGCCGGGCCCAGGCCCGCGCCTGGCGATGCCTAACGGCCGGACTGGGCCGGACCGGGGAAACGCCTCGTTCCCCGCCCTAATCCTCGCTGGTAAGGCCCTCGCGTAGCTGCGCGAGCGTCCTGGCCAGCAGGCGCGACACGTGCATCTGGGAGATGCCGAGCTCCGTGGCGATCTGGGATTGCGTCATGTTGCCGAAGAACCGCAGCAGCAGGATCCGCTTCTCCCGTGGCGGGAGCTGCTCGAGCAGCGGCTTGAGCGACTCCCGGTACTCCACGCCCTCCAGCGCCTCATCGACCATGCCGAGCGACTCGGCCACCGCCGGGGCGTCCTCGTCGCCGGAGTCCGGGGCGTCGAGCGAGACGGTGGAATAGGCGTTGGCCGACTCCAGGCCTTCCAGCACCTCTTCCTCGCTCATCTGCAGGTGCTCGGCCAGCTCGCCGACCGTCGGGGCCCGCCCGAGCCGCTGGGCGAGCTCGCCGATCGCCTTGGCCAGCGCCAGCTTCAGCTCCTGCAGCCGCCGCGGGACGCGGACGGCCCAGCCCTTGTCCCGGAAGTGACGCTTGATCTCGCCCACGATGGTCGGCGTGGCATAGGTCGAGAACTCGACGCCGCGGTCCAGGTCGAACCGGTCGATGGACTTGATCAAGCCGATCGTCGCCACCTGGGTCAGGTCATCGAGCCACTCGCCGCGGTTGCGAAACCGGCGGGCCAGGTACTCCACCAGCGGCAGGTGCAGCTCCACCAGCTCAGCCCGGATCCGCAGCCGTTCCTCGTCCCCGGCAGGCAGCTGGGCCAGGCGCTCGAACAGCTCGCGCGCGTGCCCGCGCTCCCTGGCGCCGTGCTGCGCTCGCATCGGCGCCTGCGCGAGATCCTCGGGCAGGTCACCGGCGTCGCTGAGCTCCAGCACGGCAGGTCCTGGCCCGTCGGCGTCGTCGGAGCCAGGCCCCACCCTGGCCGACGCCGACAGCATCTCGAACTCCTCGGTCAAGGCGACCTCTGTTTCCCCCGTCACGCTGACCCCGACATCGGGTGGCTTTTGCGCATCACGATCGCGAGCTTGTCTCCAGGTCCCGCCTGGGCCTCGACGCTTCCCGCGAGCGCTGATAGCACAGTCCAGGCGAAGGTATCGGCGGATGGCGGTCGGGGATTCAGGGACGGCACCGACACCGAGATGACCATGCACTCCGGCTCAAGGGTGAAGCTGCACTCCAGGCTGCTGCCCGGAATGGCCTGGCTCAGCAGCATCGCGCAGGCTTCGTCCACCGCGATCCGCAGGTCCTCGATGTCGTCAAGGGTGAAGTCGAGACGGGCGGCCAGGCCGGCCGTCGCAGTACGCAGGACCGACAGGTATGCCCCGTCCGCGGGCATCCGCACGGTCACCCGGTCCGCGGGCGCGCTGGCGGGCGGCTGCTCAGCAGCCAAGGATCTGTCCGCCGTGCCGACCGCGGTCGACGGCGTCGCCGCCACGGCGGACGTGGTCTCGTCCGTCACCACAACTCTCCCCCAAATGCCGGATAAGCCCCCAGCTTGCAGCCACCGGTCTCTCCCCGCAACTTACAGTGACCATCTGGATGCATCGACACCGGATCTGCCTTCGCGTCCCTCCAGCAACACCGAGGCTGGCCGGCGCCCCGATCAGAGCCGCCGGCCAGCCCCCGCGAACGCGTCACTCAGGCCTGCTTGGTCTCCCAGAAGATCTTGCCAATCTCGTCGATCTTGGACAGCAACTCATCCGCCTTGGCGACATCGGTGCTGCCCTTCGTGCCAGCCGCGCCGGCCAGCTTCGTGGCCTCGTTGAACAACTGGTTGAGCTGCGGGTACTTCTCGAAGTGCGGTGGCTTGAAGTAGTCGGTCCACAGCACCCAGAGGTGGTGCTTGACCAGCTCGGACCGCTGCTCCTTGATGATCAGGCAACGGGTACGGAACTCAGGGTCGGAGTTGTCGAGGTACTTCTGGATGATGGCCTTGACCGACTCTGCCTCGATGCGCGCCTGCGCCGGATCGTAGACGCCACAGGGCAGGTCACAGTGCGCATGCGCGGTAACCTTCGGCGCGAGGAGACGCGTGAGCAGCCTCATTGATCGCCTTCTCTCATCTCAGATCGTTCGCTTGGATTCTGACAGTACATCGTCGGCGAAGACCGACCATGCGGGAGGGATGCATGCGCTGGCCGCTGTTCCGGGTCGCCGTGGCGGAGCGCTCGATGGAGCCCGCGCTGCGCCCTGGTGACTGGCTGCTGGTACGGCGCGGGAGCAGGATCCGGCCGGGCCAGGTCGTGGTCGCCCGGCACCCGGCGCGGCCGGGGATGCTGCTGGTGAAGCGGGCCGGCCGCTGCCAGGCCGGGGGCTGGTGGCTGCTCTCGGACAATGCGGGCGAGGCGACCGTGGACAGCCGTCAGTTCGGGCCGGTTCCGCCGGAGCTGATCGTGGGCCGCGTGATCGGCCGGTACTGGCCGCCCCGGCACGAGACACAGACGGGGCGGCCGGGACGCTCGCGTCCCGGCCGCCCCTGACAGCGGCTCAGTCAGTCTGCGGTCAGCAGGTGCGACTCGAGCTCGATCGAGGCCTCCTGCTCGACTTCCTCCACTGCCGCCAGAACCTTGTCGGTCGACATGGCCGAGCGGACCGCCCAGTAGTAGATCACCAGGCTGAAGGCCGCGATGATGATCAGGTCATACCACTCGCTGACGGGCGTCGTTTTCACCCCGCCGATGTGGTACGTCGGGTTCAGCGTGATGCCGAACACCTTGTTGTACGTAGTCGTGTACTGACCCTGCCAGGAGATGATCCCGAGGCCCGCCAGCCACGGGATGACCCACTGCGCGGCCCGCCAGTCGACGACCGTGCGCCGCTCCTTCGGGAGGTACCGCTGGTAGCCGCCGAAGATCAGGAATCCGATCACGACCAGCACGTAGAGCCAGAACACGTTGCTCCAGCCCGCGAAGTACACGATGCAGTTGGCGAAGATGAACGACAGCGGGCAGAGCACCTTCGCGGCCGGCAGCCGGTAGACCCGGGGCCGGTCGGGATCGGAGCGCCGCAGGCCCGCCAGCGCCAGCGGGGCCATCGAGTACATCAGGACCGTCGCCGAGGTGACCAGGGCGACCAGGGCGCCCCAGCTTGGGAACGGCAAGAACGTGAGCATCCCGATCACGAAGCAGATAATGATCGACCAGAACGGGACCCCGCGGCGGTCGACCCAGGCGATGACCTTCGGGAAGTACCCGTTGCGGCCCAGGCCGTAGGACAGCCGGGACGAGGTGCCGAGGTAGATCAGGCCGGTGCCGGCCGGCGAGACGACCGCGTCGATCAGCAGCAGCGTGGCCAGCCAGCCGAGGCCTGCCTGCGTGGCCAGGGCGTAGTACGGACCGGCCGCCGCCGTCGTGGAGATCGGGTTCAGCCAGTTGTGCGCCACGTGGGCCGGGTTAATGGCGCCGATGAACGCGACATCGAGCAGCAGGTAGATCACCGTGCCGATGATCATCGCACCGATGACCGCACGCGGGATGTTGCGCTGCGGGTTCTCCGTTTCACCGCCCACCTGGATGGCCTGCTCGAATCCTTCCAAGGCGAAGATGATGCCAAGGGGCAAGGCGGCGAACATGCCGTGCACGCCGTACGGCATGAAGCCGCCTCCGGCGGAGAAGTTGCCGGTGTGGAAGACGGTAAACAGGAGCGCGAAGATCGTGATGGTCGGGATGAGGATCTTCCAGTAGGTCGCGATCGCGTTGCTCTCGGCCAGCCACTTCACGCCCATGATGTTGAAGACCGTGAACACCAGCATGAAGACGGCGCCGATGCCGATGCCCTTGGGTGTCAGCGCGCCTTCCGTACCGAGCGCGCCCGTGGTGTAGACCCAGCCCAGGCTCGGCCATTTCGCGTTGATGTAGCCGAGCGATGCCTCGACCTCGATCGGGGCGATCGTCACTGCCTGCAGGAAGGCCATCCAGCCGCCGGTGAATCCGCCGATGCCGCCGAAGACCATATACGGGAATCGGGCGGTACCGCCGGAGACCGGGTAGGTGGAGCCCAGTTCGGCGTGCACCAGCGCGAGCACGGCCAGCACCACGCCGCCGATGAGCCAGGAGACGGCCGACGCCGCGCCAGCGGTCTCGGACGCGTGCAGCGCGCCCAGCAGCCAGCCGGAGCCGATGATGGAACCGAGGGACACCATCGTGAGGGCACGCAGGCCCACCTTCCGGTGCAGGTGATATTCCCCTGTAGGCGAAGCGCCAGGGGCAGGGGCAGCCGTAGCCATGAGTGTTCCTCCCGATTAAGTGAGCCGACAGAGTCGGCACGGGGTTGGCGCATCTCCTAGTGGGACCTGTGCGGAATAGGAGATGACGCGCGTCCGGCGCGAGCCGGAATCGCTGCATCGGCACCGGGCGCCGCGAGCGCTCACATCGCTGCACATGCAGCCACCCCAAGCGTGCCCTCGATGATCAAAAGCCACGTTCGATCCTGACCTTTCGGGTAGGCATACGGGGTGCATATGCCGCTGGAGTAGGCCTCATGGTAATGATCGACTTGGGCCATGAGAAGAAGTCGCTTGGCGTCATTTCGGTAACGCACGTTACTGAGCCGTTGCAATCAAGCTCGGCGCAGGCCAAGGAAGCGTAGGCATATCCGCAGGTGACCGCACCAGGCGTCAAGCGCAGATCAGTCGGTTCTACGCAGGAGGTCCGTGCGGAGAGATAAAGAAGAAGTAACAGACGGATCTAGCTGGCAGCCGGCCTTGCCTGGCTCGGCAGTGCGGTCGACTGCGCTCGCAGGGTACTGACGTTGCCGCGGGCGACGTGCTCGGAGCAGTACCGGCGTGACTGGTTCGGGCTAGCGTCCACGAAGACCCGCGGGCACGAGGCAATCGCGCAGACGCCGAGACGGCTCATGCCATAAAGGGAAATGGTCACCGAAATTCCGATAACCGCGCCCGCGGCGAGCCTGTCTGAAGCCGAGCCCTGCCGGGCCAGATGCACATGCCAACGCTGATCATCGTGACTGACCAGTTCGGGCTGGATCGGAAACTGGATCAAGAGCGCGTTCAGCCCGCTGACTGCAGCCCGGTCGTTACCGGCCGCGGCTGCAGTAAAAATGGCGCCCAATTCGGCACGCACATATTGCAGCACGGCCAGGTCGCGGCGCGAGAACGGTGCTGCGATGCAGTCACTGAAGGTCTTCTCGCACGCGGCGGTGCTGCTGAGCGGGTCCGGCTCGCCGTCTGCCTGGGCAGCGGTATTAGCAAGGCGGACAGCGAGCTCCGTGTAGGACGAGAGATTCACTACGGTCCTTACCTGACGAGTTTGTAAGGAGGCCGCCTCCCGGACTATGAGTATGGCACAACCGCCCCGGCCCGCGGAGCCGTCCTAATCAGATATCGGGTCACATCTCGGGGCATGACCGGACAGCCGGAAGCACGCACGTTCGAGGTCATGGCCGCCTTCCTGGCTCAGAGGCCGAGGCGCTAGGGTCCAGTCCCATGTTCGCTGTCACCGCGGCGCGCTTCGACGCCGAGAACCCGATAGCCGGCCTTGAGCTTGGCGAGCACGCCGACCCCGTCGCCCCGGACGGCTGGACCACCGTGCGGGTCAGGGCGGCCTCGCTCAACCACCATGACATCTGGACCCTGCGCGGCGTCGGCCTGAGCGCGGACCGGCTGCCGATGATTCTCGGCTGCGACGCCGCCGGGATCGACGAGGAGGGCCGCGAGGTCGTCGTCCACGCCGTCATCGGTGACCCGCTCGCGGCCAGCGGCGACGAGACGCTCGACCCGGCGCGATCGCTGCTTTCCGAGCGCCACGATGGCACATTCGCGGAACTGGTAACAGTTCCGCGGCGCAACCTCGTTCCCAAGCCTGAGGCCTTGACCTTCGCGGAGGCTGCCTGCCTGCCGACCGCCTACCTGACGGCGTTCCGGATGCTCTTTGACCGGGCGCCGATCGGGCCGGGCGCGACGGTGCTCGTGCAAGGCGCGGGCGGTGGCGTCTCGACGGCCCTGATCGTGCTCGGCCGCGCCGCGGGGTATCGCATGTGGGTTACCGGCCGCAGCGAGGCGAAGCGCGCGCGGGCGATCGAGCTGGGCGCGGATCAGGCATTCGAAACGGGCGCGCGCCTGCCCGAGCGGGTGGACGCGGTAATGGAGACAGTGGGCGAGGCGACCTGGGCCCACTCGCTGCGCGCCCTGAAGCCCGGCGGGACGATCGTGATCTCGGGCGCGACCAGCGGCCCGCAGCCGCCAGCCGACCTGTCCCGCATCTTCTTCCTGCAGCTATCGATCATCGGGTCGACCATGGGCACCAGGGACGAACTCGCCAGGCTGGTGACGTTCTGCGAGCAGACCAGTGTCCGGCCGGTGATCGACCGGGCCATGCCGATGGACCAGGCTCGCGTCGGGTTTGAGGCGATGATCTCCGGCGACGTCTTCGGCAAGG
>JASHUE010000119.1:0-3601 GCA_030040195.1 Streptosporangiaceae bacterium
GACGTCCTGTGCGGCTTCCTGCGCCTACCTCATTTGGCTGAGCCCGGTGATAGTGCGACCTCCGGGGATCAGCTCGCCTTTCGCGCCAGCCGCGAGGTTCGCCACACCGTTATCCGAGAAATCACTCGCCACCTGCGCAAGGGCGCGCCGACTTCCTGGGAAGGCCTGAGTTTCGACTTTACCGGAGCCGTGTTCGATGGCGGTGACTTTTCGGGTGCAGTGTTCTCGGGCGGTACAGCGACCTTTCGAGATGCGGTCTTTGCCAGCGGCCATGTCAGCTTCCGCGACGCGGTCGTCACCGGCGGCACCGTCGACTTCTTCGGAGCGACGTTCTCCGGTGCTGAGGTCAACTTCAGCCATGCAGTCTTCTCCGGCGGAGAAGTCAGCTTCGTGGACGCGATATTCTCCGGCGGCAAGGTCTGGTTCATTAACAGCAAGTTCTACGGCGCCGAAGTCAGCTTCCTCGGCGCGCACTTCTCCGGAGCCAAGCTCGACTTCGGATCCGCGAGCTTCACCCGTGGCACGATCAATCTCTGCGCGACTTATTCCGGCAGCGATGTCGACTTCGCGATGGCGTCGCTGGGCACGGTGATCAGAGTTGACCATGCGCTCTTCTCCGCGGGCATGATCAGCTTCGACTACACCGACTTCGACGGCAGTACGACCAAGTTCGGGGGTGCCGTATTCAAAGGCGCCACGCTCGACTTCCGGAAAGCGATAAACCTGCCCCCACAAGGCTTCTGCGAGCCTCCGCCAGCCGGAGTCAAACTACCTTCCGGCCATGCGCCTGAACCCACCAGCGACCGAAATCCGAGCGCTTGACAGCAGGACCGCTGAGGTGGACGAATGGCAGCTCGCGCGAGAGTTGCTGATGCTCGCCGACGTCCAGAGTTGATCGCAAAGCCTCCTGCCATCGCTGCCGGTGCCGCGTCGCTTCGTGAGCGCGGCTGGGTCTTGGCTCACCGAATCGTTCGGAGCATCATTTCCGAGATGACATTTACGTGTCGGGCAGGAGGGCAACATGAGATTTCGCAGTGGCATCACCGCGTTAGGCGCGGCTGTCGTGCTCAGCACGATGGGAGGGCTGGTGCTCCCGGCCATGGCCAGCACGGACAGCGCTGCTACGCACACGCTGAAGTTCACCTCCGTTACGGTGAAGTCGGTCTTCTTCACCAAGACGACCGGTGGCTCCCAGGACACCGACGTCAACAGCGCGGGGAAGACCATCGGGTTTGACGTGGTGTACTTCACGGTAACCGGGAAGACCACCGCGACGGTGAACGCGGCGCTCGACACCAAAGGTGGCTTGCTGTACGCCACGTTCACCACCACCAACTCCTTCAAAACGTTCAAGGGCAGGGTGACCGGAGGGACCGGGGCGTTCAAGGGAGCGACCGGCACGATCACCGCTAAGGCCATCAGCAGCACGAAGACCGCGGTCACGATCATTTACAAGTAGGCGCGGCAGCCTCAAAGAGGCGGGACGGTGGGGCGCATCGGGGCCGTCCCGCCGCTGCGCCCGCACCTGCGCGCGTGTACCCGGCGTGCTTCTGCAGGCGGGCCAGCCCGGCCCGAGCGGACCTCACCGGCGCGAACCTCAGCCACGCGGACTCCACCGGCGCGGACCTCCCGCAGGCGGAACTCAGAGGCGCGGAACTTACTGGCGCGGATCTCCGCGATGCGCTTGTGCCGGGAGATGCGACAACTCCGAACGGCGCGCGGCGGGATCGTCACTCCGGTCGCTTGAAGCGCCGAACCCTGCAGCAGGCTGTCCTCTTGCCCTCGGTAACAACCCGCCCCGCCCGTCGCTGCGCGAGTCCGCAATACGTCCTGGACGCGGCAACAATCCTCCCGTCGACCGGCAGAGGAGTCAGCGCGGCGACCCAGCCCGGCTGACCGTGCGCTGCGGTCACGCTGGGGGTCCGGTGCACGAGAGCAGCGATCTCATCACGCGTCATCCTGGCCGGGGCGTGGACCGAGCCGCGCAGCATGGCCTCGGCGGCGAGCCGCTGCACTTCCACCCGTACCTTGGCCCGTCGCCGCCGGTGCGCCCACCCTGGCAGCGCGACCGCTGGTGACATCCAGCGGCTCGCGGCCGACAACGGCTCGGACCGCGGTCTGGGCGGCTGACCGCCGCGGACGAGGAAGAGAGCTACGGCGATCCCGATCTCGTCGCGTACGACTCGGAGAGATCGGTGGCTGCGGAGCGTCCACCGAGAAGAGAGCCGTCCACGTCATTGACGAGGAGCCGGGCGAGGAGTTCTGAACCGCGCTCAGCGGGAGCCGCCGAAGCGCGGGAGCACTCGCCCGAAACAGCCGTCCTGCGGCCCGGCCAGCTCGGCGAGGGTGAGCCCGAAGTCGCCGTCGGGGTCGGTCCAGAACCTCAGTGTCCGGAAGCCGGCGCCGGCTAGCTCGGCTCTGATACCGGCCGGACGGAACTTCGCTGAAACCTCAGTCCGCATCTCTTCGCCCACATCGAAGGACACCGTCAGGCCGAGGTCCCCGACGGTCACGACCTGCGCCCCGGCCGAGCGCAGCCGCATCTCTATCCACTCGCGCTCGGCGTCCCAGATCGCGACGTGCTCGAACTCCTCCACATCGAAGTCCGCCCGCAGCTCCCGGTTGATGACCTTCAGCACGTTGCGGTTGAACTCCGCCGTGACCCCGGCCGAGTCATTGTAGGCGCGCAGCAGCCGACCGGTGTCTTTCACCAGGTCGGTGCCGAGCAGGAACATATCCCCGCCGGCCAGCGCGCCCGCGACGTTCCGGTACAGGCTGGCGCGCGCGGGCGGCTCGAGATTTCCGATGGTCGAGCCCAGGAAGGCAATCATTCGACGGCCCTTCGCCGGGGGAATCTCCCCCAGGTCGCGCTCGAAGTCTCCGACGAACGGAACGATTCGCAGCCCCGGGTACTGCGTTGCCAGCGCCTCGGTCGCATCGGCTAGGACCGCGGGATCGACATCGAACGGCATGAACTCGCGCAAGGTGCCACTTTCGCGGAGCGCCCGTAGCAGCTGCCCGGTCTTAGCCGAGGTGCCGCTGCCAAGCTCGACCAGCGACTCGCACCGTGAAAGCTCGGCGATCTCGCCCGCGCGCTCGCGCAGGATCGCGGTCTCGGCCCTAGTCGGGTAGTACTCCGGCAGCCTGGTGATCTCCTCGAACAGCTCGCTGCCGCGCTCGTCGTAAAAGTACTTCGGCGGCAGTGACTTCGGCTCCGCGGTGAGGCCCGCGCGGACGTCCGCACGCAACTCGGCCAGATAGGAGTCCGGATGAGCCTGGACGCGGTCTTGTGCCGGCATTCGGTCATGCCTCCAGTTCGGTAACGGTCACCACGCCGTCGGCCATGTCGATGCGCTGATGGTCGGGGACGTCGGCCCAGCCCGGGTCGTCGTCACAAGGCTCGCCCGCGACGACGCCGCCGCCGGGGCGGGCCAAGCCAGCTACTGTGACGGCACACTCAGGCGTCCCAGGCCATTCGCACGCCCGCGAAGATCTGCCGCCTCACCGGGTAATCCCAGTTCCGAAACGAGGGCCGGATCGCGGACGGGGCGACCGCCCAGGAGCCGCCGCGCAGCACCTTGTAGTCCCCGCCGAAGAACGG
>JASHUE010000120.1:0-2593 GCA_030040195.1 Streptosporangiaceae bacterium
GTTGCCTGAGGAAGCGCTCATGTACCGGGCCGCGGTCGGGCACGTGACCGAGGGTGCCGGCGAGCCGGCCAGGGCGCCGGTCTGGAGCTTGCCGCGATCGCTGGGTCCGGCGGGCATCATCTGCTCGACCGTTGCCGACGTGCTGGGGTTCGCGCGGCTGCACCTGACCGGCGGACTTGCACCCGACGGCACCCGGCTGCTGGGCGAGGCCAGCGCGGCCGCGATGTCCGACGTTCATGCCGACCTGCCGGATAAGCACGCACTGGGCGACTCCTGGGGCCTCGGCTGGAGCCGGTTCGGCTGGGACGGGCGCCGGCTGATCGGGCACGACGGCAACACGATCGGCCAGTCAGCCTTCCTGCGGTTGCTTCCTGACGAAGGTCTCGCGGTGACGCTGCTGACCAACGGCGGCGCCACCAGGGACCTGTACCAAGACCTCTACCGCGAGATGTTCGCCGACCTCGCCGACGTTGAGATGCCCCTGCCCCTGAGCCCTCCGGCGACTCCGGTGCAGGTGAACGCCCGGCCGCACGCGGGCGTCTACGAACGGGCGGGCGCCCGCCTGGAGGTATTGATCTCCGGAGACGGCCCGGTTCTGCGGACCACGGTCACCGGACCGCTGGCCGAGCTGACACCCGAGCCCACCCAGGAATACGCGATGGTGCCGGTCGGGCCCGATCTCTTCGTCGTCAGGGAGCCCCTGTCGCTGACCTGGACCCCGGTGACGTTCTACGAGTTGGCGGCCGGCGCGAAGTACCTGCACTACGCCGCGCGCGCCACTCCGAAGGTGAGCTGAGCCGGACGACGAGCAGCGCTCGTCGCCGAGACGCCAGGACATGTCCGAGACCGTCGTCACCGGGCCGAGGGACCGGCACGGTAGAGTCACGCCCGTGACCGACGAGAGCGCCGCAGGCGGCGGGACGCAAACAGACAGCAACGACTGGCGAGTGACGGTCGGGCTGCACGAGGCCGGGCGGGCCGGGCACGCGGCGGCGTCGCTCAGTACCCACACGGTCGAGCGCGAGGTGCATGAGCAACTCGGCGGCCGCGTGGTCGTCGGCACTGACGGCGGCGACGATCTGTACCTGTACACCCACACCAGGGACGCCGCGGACACCGCGCGCCAGTCGGTCAGCGAGGTGCTCGCCAGCCATGGCATAGAGGCGGACTACACGATCGAGCGCTGGCATCCGGTCGCTGAGGAATGGGAGCCGGCCGACGCGCCACTGCCGGAAACGGCCGCTGAGGTCGCCGCCGAGCGGAGCTCACTGGACGCCGAGGAGACCGCCGAGTCGCTGAAGTCGGGCGTCGCTTTGTTCGAGGTCCGGGTGCAGGTACCCCGGCATCACGAGGCCGTTGCGCTGGCGGCACGGCTGGCGGCCGAGAACTACTCGGTCGTGCGCCGGTGGCGATTCCTGGTCGTCGGGGCGAACAACGCCGATCAGGCGGAGGAGTTCGCCGCGAGGATCCGGCGGGAGGCGCCGGCCGACGCGGTGGTGACGACCGAGGAAGTCGGACCGAGCCGGCCCTATACCGTGTTTGAGCTAGCGGCGGGCTCCGGCCTGTAGCTGGCCCGGGTCTGGCCTGTAGCTGGCTCGGGTCTGGCCTGGAGAGCTGAGTGGCCGCGCAACTGGTGCAGCATCCAGCCGCGCCCGGCCGGGTCAAGCGGCCGCGTTTGGTGGGTGAAGATCTCCGCAGCGCGGCGGTAGGACATCCGGCCGCGGCCGGTCAGCGGGCACACGTCGCTGGCGCTCGTCCCGACGGGCGCCCGGCGGTCGGTCAGGAACACTGGCCCGTCGCGCCGCCCGGCCAGCAGCCAGCCCAGCAGCTGCCAGGTGCCCGCGGACCACGTGACGGGCTCGGCGTCGGCCGTCCTGGCGCGCCGGCTTCGGCCGTCGACCATGCCCGCGTTCAGCGCCAGGACCGTTTCTGCCGAGGCGCCGCTGTCGCGCAGCACGTGCCAGAAGGTCTGGTCACGTAGCCCGGCGGGAAGCCGGAATAGCGCCGCGATCTCGGCATTGCTCAGCGGCGGCCGGGATGTGAGCGGGCCGGCCGGCTGCCGTAGGCCGAGGGTGGGATCGGTACGCACCCAGTCCTGGAACTGCCACCACGCGATGGCGCTGCGCAGCGCTGACAGTTCCCTGTTGACCGTGCGCTGGCCAGCCTCCTGGCGGCGGCGGGCCACGGCGGCGGCGAGCCGGGGCCGGGTGCTCGGATCGTCGAGCGAGGCGAGGGGGACGACCGGCGGGCTCGCGTTCCGGCGGCTGACGCCTTCGGGCGGCGGAGAGCCGACGAGCGCCCAGCTCCAGCTCGTCAATGAGATCCGGTAGACGCGTCGGGAGGGCGTAGCCAGATCGGATTCGGCCAGGTAGCGGTCCACAGCAACGGCGTACTCAACCGGCACGATGTTGACCTTGCACAGGACATTCATCGGTGCATTCCCTTCGCGACTCTCTTTCATGCTAGCGCGCCATCTAGAGGAACGCCATTCAGCAATTTACTGCGACAACGATGCGCTGTACTGGTGGTTCGCCAGACTATAGAACTAATCGACGTTGCTCGGCGAATAATTCAGATGGCATTCTGAGTTCAT
>JASHUE010000121.1:0-2664 GCA_030040195.1 Streptosporangiaceae bacterium
CGCGGCGGGTGCTGCTCCTCGGCGGCACGAGCGAACTCGGCCTGGCCATCCTGGCCGCGATGGCACTGCCGGCCGCATGCGAGGTCGTGCTCGCCGGCCGGGACCAGCGGCGGCTGGCGGCAGCGGGCGGGCAACTGCCGTGCAGGGTCGTGACGGTGTACTACGACGCCACCGAGCCGGCCGGGCACACGGCGCTGGCCGATGCGGTGTTCAGCGCGGGCCCGGTGGACCTGGTCATCGCCGCTGCGGGCGTGCTCGTCGGGCAGGACGTGCTCGCGAGCGACCCGGCCCGGGCGGGGATGGTAGTGCAGACGAACCTCACCGGCAACGTAACAGCGGTGCTCGCGATTGCCGAGCGGATGCGCGCTCAAGGCAGCGGCACGATTGTGATTCTCTCGTCGGTGGCCGCTATCCGCCCGCGCAGGGCCAATTTCGTCTACGGTGCCGCGAAGGCGGGCCTGGACGCGTTCGGCCGCGGGCTGGCCGATTCCCTGCATGGCAGCGGAGTGCGCGTCGTGCTGGTGCGGCCGGGATTCGTGGCCGGCCGGATGACGCAAGGGCTCAGCCCGGCGCCGATGTCGACGACCCCCGGCCAGGTCGGCAGGGCCGTGGCCGCCGCGCTGGCCGGGCGCGCACCCGTCGTGTGGGTACCGCGAGGGCTGCGCCCGCTGTCGGTGGGGCTGCGGCTGATCCCCCGGCCGCTGTGGCGCAGGCTGCGGCGCTAGGAGCCCGGGATGGCAACTCCGGCCGGGACGGCGCCGGACCTGGGCCCAGCAGACGAGCGGCAGCTACCAGTACTGCGTGGTCGCGCCCGAACTGCTGCGCACCGCCCCGGCCATCTCGGGGGGCTCGAATACCGACTGCACAGCCACCCGGCCAGGGCCCTGCAGGGTCAGCCAGATCGACTTGGCTTGCCACCGGGCCGAGCTGAACCAGTACTGGCCGTGCGGGTACTCGAAGTGCAGGAACATCCGGACCGATCGGTCTTTCCAGATCAGGCCACCCGGCTGCACGAGGATCCGCTCGTTCGGCCGCAGGTCGCGAATGAAGGCGTTCCCGGGGGCGTGGAGCAGCAGCAGGCCCGGGCCGCCCTGGGCGGTGAACCGGTCCATGGTCTGCCCGAGCGGGTAGTGCCACTCCTGGTCGTCGCCGTTCTGGGTGGTGTACCAGATCCCCGAGTTCTCCCAGCGGTAGGAAACGTTCCCGGTCGCGGTCAGGAACCGGTGCTCGACGACGTCGACCGCATGGTTGGGGGGCAGCGGCACCACGATCGTCTCCCCCGGGGCGTCGGCACTGAGCGCGATGTAACCGGGCCCCTTGGCCGTCATCATCAGCAGCGGCATCCCGGCCAGCATCCGGTTCCAGCCGCTGGCCATGCGCATCATGTCGAGCTGCACGGTGGTGTCGCAGTGCAGCAGCACGTGATGGGAAAAGTAAACCGAATCCTGCTGGTCGAGCTTCATCTCGGCCACCGGGACGTACTTGCCGCTGATCTGGCAGGTAGAGCGGTTGAAGCGGATGCGGGCCATGTCCCTGATCGGCGGCTGCTCGGCCCAGCCCGACTTGGAGACGCGCTCGCGGACGTCCACCGGCGCGCCGCAGTGCGGGCACGTCGATCCTCCGCCCTCGCTCGGCACGCGGCAGTACGGGCAGGTGTAACTCGTCGTCGGCGTCGTCATCTCCGGCCGCCTACTCGGTGCTGTGGTGAACGTACATGGACTGGATGCCGACCCGGCCGGGCCCGGTCATCTCGGCCAGGTACATGCTGTGGCTGCCCATCATGCCGGTCTTGAACCGCTGCTGGACGGTGTCCATCTGCACCGATGAGTCCTTGTACAGGAACCCTCCCGGCTCGATCAGGATCTTCTCGTTCGGCTGCAGCGTCTTCTGGAAGACGTTGCCGTATCCGTGCAGCAGCAGCAGGCCCTGATCGCCACCGGTGACGAACCGATCCATGTACATGCCGCTACCGCCGTGCAGCACATTGGCCAGGCCCTTGATCCGCACGAACGAGTAGTTCAGCGTGTGCGTGCCGGCCAGGAACGCGTGCTCCCGCACGTCGATCTCGTGGGTCGGGTGGATCGGCAGCACAACGACCTCGCCGGTGGCGTCCCTGGACAGCGCGATGCGGCCGGGACCGTGCGCGATGCTCAGGATGTGCGGCATGCCGCCCACCATCCGCCGGGCGCCGCCGCTGGTATTCATGGCCGACATCGGCACTTGCGGCTCTTTCCAGAGCATGACGTGATGCTCGAAGAAGACGGAGTCACCCTGCGACAGCGCCAGCTCGGCGACGGGGACGATCTCGCCCTCGATCTGGCAGGTGGAGTTGGAGAACCTGAACTCGGTCATGTCCCGCAGGCGCGGCGCCTCGGTCCAGCCCGAGTCAGAGACGAGATTGCGCTTGTCGAGCGGAGCACCGCAGGTCGAGCAGCTCGTGCGATCGGGCGGGTTCTGCGCCTTGCACCACTGGCACTCAATCCTATCCATCCGGACAGGCCTTTCTAGTCGGGGGCAATGAGCGTGACGGCGGGGTCTGTGAATGGGCAGATGCCGGGTCTCCCGCTATGCAGGCCGGATCGCCGGATGTGGTAATGGTGGCTGTGATCGTAGCGGAGGGCCGGCTGGCTGCTTCGCGTTATGCCGACGGCGGTGCCGTCGGCG
>JASHUE010000122.1:0-10417 GCA_030040195.1 Streptosporangiaceae bacterium
GGATCGGTTGCCTCGCGAGGCGCGGAGCTGTCGTCGCCCGAGTCGATGCTTCCCGAGCCATCCAGGCTGCCCAAGTCCTGCTCGCTGGTCTGGTCGTCGGCGCCCCGAGCCAGTTCGCCCTCGGGCGTCTCGCCGGTCACGCGCCGCGACCGGGCCAAGTCCGATGGTGCCGCCTGGGAGACGGACTCGACCGTATCGGCCGGCGTCTCCGCTGCGGACGCCGCCGCCAGTACCGTCGGTGCCGACACCGCGGCTGGCTCGGCGGCCGGCGGCTCAACGACACGCAGCTCGGCGGCACGCGGTGGCTCGACGGGCGGTGCTGTCGCGGCGAGCTCGTCCCCTCCGAATCCCGGTACCAGCGGCAGGTTCGGCGCGGGTGGCTGCGGCTCCGGCTGCCACCGAGTTCGTGGCTGGCCGCGTCCGGTGACCCGGTTGCCGACGAGGCGGCGCAGCCTGGCCTGCCGCAGCATCGCCAGGAGTAGAGCGAAGGCGATGAGCACCAGCACCCACGGCACGACCGCCGCGGTCACCGCAGCGTCCTGGGCGGGGAGCTTGCGCCCGGCCGCGTGCAGCGCATCGGCTCCCGCGGCGGCCGACACCAGGGCGAGCAGGCACGCCCACGCCAGCACCTTGCTGGGCAGCCCGGCTCCGCGGAGCGCCAGCACGGCCGCCAGGATCACGACCAGCAGCACATCGAAGATCAGTGGGTAACCCCTCGCGAGCCTGCCGCTTATCCCTGCCTGCAGGGCAAACGCATGGATCCCGCCGTAGGAGAGCACGAACGCGGCACCGGCGAGTGCGGCGAGGCCGACGCCGACGGCCGCGAGGCCGATGATCCTGAGTGCTCCCGGCCTTTCGGCGGCCTGTGCTGGGCTAACACTTGCCGGGCTCGCAGTCATGTGGTCGCTCATCGGATCAGGCAAGTCCTTCCTGGGCGCGATGCCGGTCCGGTGCACGGTCCCCTTATAGTCGAAAATGGGCGGTACAGCGTGCAAGGCGGCAGGCCGGCGGCGGCGCACGCCGGCCAGAAAAAACGGCCGGCCGCGGCGGTAGGGAGACGATATGCCGTATTACCGGGTGGCCGGGGAGATTCCGCGAAAGCGTCACATCCGCTTCCGCGGCCCCGACGGAAGCCTGTACGCCGAGGAACTGATGGGCGAGGAAGGCTTCTCCGCCGACTCGTCGTTGCTGTACCACCAGCATCCGCCGACGGCGATCGTGAAGAGCGAGGGTCTGCGCGATGTCGCCGCGGACGCCGGCCTGGTGGCCAACCATCCGCTGCTACCGCGTCATTACCGGACGCAAGAGATGCCCGCCGGGGGTGACCTGGTCCTCAGCCGGCAGCTGATGATGGCCAACGACGACATCCGGATTTCGTTCGCCGCGGCCGATGCCGACTCTGAGTTGTACCGGAACTCGACCGGCGACGAAGCCGTCTACATCCGGTCCGGGTCGGCGACATTCGAGTCGGTCTATGGCAGCATCTTGGCCGGAGCCGGTGACTACATCATCGTGCCGCGCGGCACGATTCACCGCTGGCTGCCTGGCCCCGGCGGCCTGCACGCCCTGGTCGTCGAAGCGCGCGGGCACATCCGTCCGCCGAAGCGCTATCTGTCTCAGTTCGGGCAGTTCCTTGAGCACGCTCCCTACTGCGAGCGCGACCTCCGCGGACCTGACGGTCCACTGCTGCGTGAGGGCGAGGACGTTCCCGTCATAGTCAGGAATGTCGGCGGCCTGACCAGGCTGACGTACGCGTTCCATCCGTTCGACGTGGTTGGCTGGGACGGCTACCTGTATCCGTATGCGTTCAACATCGCCGACTTCGAGCCGATTGTGAAGCGGACGCACGCGCCGCCGCCCGTGCATCAGACGTTCGAGGGCCCGAACTTCGTGATCTGCTCGTTCTGTCCGCGGCCGCTTGACTTCCATCCCGAGGCGGTGCCGATACCTTATAACCATCACAACGTCGACTCCGACGAGATGATGTACTACGTGGCCGGTGACTACTCGGCGCGCAAGGGCTCGGGTGTCAGCCTCGGCTCGATCACCCTGCACCCGTCGGGCTTCACGCACGGCCCGCAGCCGGGCGCGGTCGAGGCGGTAATCCAGGGCCTGGCCGAGGGCAAGACCACGACGGACGAGACCGCCGTGATGATCGACACCTTCCGGCCGCTGCAGCTGGCCACGACAGCCGCTCAGGCCGAGGACCCCGAGTATGCCTGGAGCTGGGCTAATGCCGCCCGGGGGAAGACCGGCACCAACGGCGCCGACCGTGGTCCCGGATTCTGACCAAGGGCTGGGCTCGGCCGGCCAGAGAAACTCACAACGTGCCGCCGGGCCAGAAACAGGCAATTATCCGGGTTCGCCCGGCCCCCGTGGTGGCCACACGCAGGGGTGTGAGCACATCCCGTAACCTTGGCTGGTGACGCTTCGCCTGCATGACACGGCCACGCGCTCGGTGCGCGAGTTCATCCCGCTGCTACCCGGCCGGGTGTCGCTGTACCTGTGTGGCGCGACCGTCCAGGCGCCACCGCATATCGGGCACATTCGCTCAGGTGTGGTTTTCGACATCCTGGTCCGCTGGTTGCAGGTGACCGGGTATCAGGTCACGTTCTGCCGGAACGTCACTGACATCGACGACAAGATCCTGCACGCCGCCCACCACGCCGAGGTCCCGTGGTGGGCCGTGGCCGAGCGGAACCAGCGTGCCTTCACCCGCGGCTACGACGCACTTGGCTGCCTCCCGCCCGATGTCGAACCGCGAGCAACCGGGCACGTGCCGGAAATGATCGAGCTGATGCACCGCCTGATCGATACCGGGCACGCGTACCCGGCTCGCGGCGACGTGTACTTCGACGTGCGATCCCAGCCCGATTACGGCGAGCTGTCGGGTCAGCGCCTCGATCACATGCTGCCGTCCGAGGACGTTGAGGACGTCCGGGCCAAGCGGGACCCGCTGGATTTCGCGCTGTGGAAGGGGGCCAAGCCCGGCGAGCCCTTCTGGCACACGCCGTGGGGACCTGGCCGTCCCGGCTGGCACCTAGAGTGCTCGGCCATGTCCACCAAGTACCTCGGCTCCACGTTCGACATTCACGGCGGCGGCCTGGACCTGGTCTTCCCGCACCACGAGAACGAGATGGCCCAGTCACACGCGGCGGGCGACGGCTTCGCCCGCTACTGGGTCCACAACGGCCTGGTCCGCATCGGCAGCGAGAAGATGAGCAAATCGCTCGGCAACTCGCTGCTCGTCGACGAGATGATCAAGAACGTGCGGCCGATCGAACTGCGCTACTACCTGGTCCAGGCGCATTACCGGTCGGAGATCAACTACTCACCGGAGGCGATCGCCGATGCAGCCACCGCCTACCGCCGGCTCGAGGGGTTCGTGACTCGCGCGGCCGAGGCCCTACCAGCCGACGCAATCGCCGAGCAGGCCTCGGTCCCGGCTGCGTTCGCCGCGGCAATGGACGATGACCTCGGCGTTCCGCAGGCACTGGCCGTCCTGCATGAGGCGGTCAGGGAGGGGAACGGGGCCATTTCCGCCGGAGACGAGTCCGGCACAGCGAAGCGGCTCGCAGAAGTCAGGGTCATGCTCGACGTGCTCGGCCTCGACCCGCTGGCCGAGCCCTGGGCCAGTCGTGGCGCAGAGGACACTCTGCGGCCGGTCGTCGAAGCGCTCGTGCGGGTGGCTCTCGACCAGCGCGAGGCAGCCAGGAGGCGTAAGGACTTCGCGGCTGCGGACGCGATCAGGGGTGAACTGCAGGGGGCCGGCGTGGTGGTGGAAGACACTCCGCGCGGGCCGCGCTGGGAGTTGCGCAAGTGACGGCGCGTGGCGGAGGGCGGACGAAGACCGGCAAGCCACGGCCGGGCACCGGGGGCTACGGCAAGCACAAGCTTGAGGGCAAGGGACCGACGCCGCCGGCCGAGTTGCGGCCCGGCCACCCGGCCCAGCGCAAGGCGGCCCAGGCGAAGAAGGCGGCCCAGGGCGGGGCCCCCCGGTCATCCGGAGGTAGGCGGCCCGGCAGCGGCGGAGGCAAGGCTGGCGGGCAGAGGTCGGCGACGGGGCGGGTCGGCACAAGTCGAGGCACGGGCCGCGCCGGCGAGGTGAGGACCAGGGGAACTGGCAGTGCCGCGGAGCTTGTCGCCGGGCGTAATCCGGTCCTCGAGGCGCTGCAGGCCGGAGTGCCGGCCACCGCGCTGCACGTCGGGCCGCGCCTGGATGACGACGAGCGCATTGGCCAGGCTGTGATGCTCGCCGCCGACCTGGGCATCCCGGTCGTGGAGGCGGGCCGGGCTGAGCTTGACCGGATCACCGGCGGCGCCATCCACCAGGGCATCGCGCTGCGGATCAGGCGGTACTCCTACGCCGACCCGGCCGACCTCGTCCAGGTGGCCCGAGAGGGCGGTGTGCCGCCGCTGATCGTGGCGCTTGACGGGGTCACCGACCCGCGCAACCTGGGAGCAGTCGCCCGGTCCGTCGCCGCGTTTGGCGGTCACGGCATCCTGGTGCCCTCGCGGCGGTCGGCCGGGGTGACGGCCGGCGCATGGAAGGCGTCTGCGGGAACGCTCGCCCGGGTCCGCGTGGCCCAGACCGCGAACCTGACCAGGGCACTGACCGCCTATCAGGACGACGGGCTGTTCGTGGCGGGGCTCGATGCCGGCGGTAGCGCGGACGTCGGCGAGCTTGACCTGGCCGACTCGCCGCTTGTGCTGGTCGTCGGCTCGGAGGGCAAGGGACTGTCGCGGCTCGTGGCGCAGCGCTGTGATGTGATCGCGCGGATCCCGATCATTGGCGCCCAGTCACTGAACGCCGGGATAGCGGCGAGCATAGCGCTGTACGCCGTCGCCCGGCTCCGGGCCGAGCGCGACTGACTTTCCGCCGCGCCACTCGCCCGGCTCTTCTGCTCATCCGTCGCCGCCTCTCGCCGAGCTTACGAACATACGGTATTTCCGCCGTTTATCGGACGGATCGCTGACGGCGGTGCGCCGGTGACGCGCGGGTACTACGGTCATCGGGAGCAGTCCGGCTTATCGTGGTGTGGGAGAGGTGATCGCATGACCGATCACGACACGGCCGGCATGACAAGCCTCGTATCGGGCACGGCTGAGGCCGCCCGCGCCCGGATGACAGCCGATCTGCGCGCCCGTTCTCGCGCGCTCAGTGCACCAATTCAAGACGCGTTCGCAACGGTTCCGCGGCACCTGTTCGTCCCCGAGGTCGGCCCGTCCGATGCCTACCGCGACGAGGCGTTCGTTATCAAGTGCGGGCCGGACGGCATCCCGGTCAGTTCGTCATCGCAGCCCGCGATGATGGCGATCATGCTGGAGCAGCTCGCGCTGCGACCAGGTCACCGGGTGCTGGAGATCGGGACCGGGAGCGGCTACAACGCGGCGCTGATCACGGTGATCACGGCGCCGCGCGGTAAGGTCGTCAGCCTCGACATTGACCTCGAGCTGGTTGAGCGCGCGCGTTCAAGCCTCGCTGCGGCCGGCTTCTCAGAGGTCGAAGTGAGATGTGCCGACGGTGGTTACGGCGATCCGGCCGGCGCGCCGTTCGACCGCGTCATCGTTACCGCCGGCGTTTGGGACATCGCGCCAGCCTGGTTTGAGCAACTCGCGGATGACGGCCGGCTGGTCCTGCCGCTGTCCGTACGCGGCATCGAGCTTTCTGTCGGGCTGCAGCGCGCCGGCGCGGGCTGGCACAGCACCTCAGCCTGCCGGTGCGGCTTCGTGAGGATGCTCGGAGCCTTCGCCGGCCCGCAGGCAGCGCTGAGGCTCGAGGGCAAAGCGCCCATGATCGGAGTGGTCTCCGACGGTGCTGCCGCTGACGTCAGAGCCGTGCACACAGCGCTCGCTGGGCGCGCCACCGACCTGCCGACCGGGCTGGTCGTGACCGATCACAGCGAACTCGGTGACCTGGACCTGTGGCTGACTGTCACCGAGCCCCGGCTAGACCGGCTGACCGTGCTGAGCCCCGTCACCGGTCGGGTAACGACTCAGCCGTTGTTGCCGCTCGGCGGCTTGCTGAGCGATGCCACCGCGCCGGAGCGCATCGGCATCGCCACCCTGCTGCCCGGCACGGGCGCCGGGCATGGCGTCGAGGTCGCCGTACGCGGCTACGGTCCGTGCGGCGAGGCGCTCGCGGAGCACCTCGCGGCGCGCGCCCTCTGGTGGCATGAGCTTGGCCGCCCAGGGGCCGCCGATGTCCAGCTCAACGTGTACCCAGGCGGGGTCGACGCCCAGCTGGCTCCGGGGATGCTCATGCTGGACCGGCCGAGCGCGAGCATTGCGGTCGGCTGGCCCGACCGCGGTTAGCTCACCCGCTCAGCGCTTTCGTACAGCAACGGTGCCGGGCCCACGATCAGCGGGTCCGGCTGCCCGACGAGATCGTCGTCCTTGCCGTCGTACGGAACGCGGGCAAGGACGTATCGCATCGCCTCGATCCTGGCCCGTTTCTTGTCGTTGCTCTTCACCACCGTCCACGGAGAGTCGGGCTGATCGGTGAAGGAGAACATGGCCTCCTTGGCCTCTGTATACGCGTCCCACTTGTCGAGCGAAGCCAGGTCTACCGGGCTCAGCTTCCAATGCTTGACCGGGTGAAGCTGGCGCTCGATGAACCGGCGCAACTGCTCCGACCTGGACACCGAGAACCAGAACTTGACCAGCGTGATGCCGTCCCTGGCCAGCATCCGCTCGAACTCGGGAGCCTCGCGCAGAAACTCCATGCACTCGTCGGGCCGGCAGAACCCCATGACCCGCTCGACGCCAGCCCGGTTGTACCAGGACCGGTCGAACATCACGATCTCGCCGGCCGCTGGCAGGTGCGAGACATAACGCTGCAGGTACCACTCTGACCGCTCGCGCTCGGTGGGCTTTTCCAGCGCGACGATGCGGGCACCCCGAGGGTTGAGGTTCTCGGTGAACCGCTGGATAGTGCCGCCCTTGCCCGCGGCGTCCCTGCCCTCGAACACGATGACCAGGCGTCCGCCCGTCGTCTTGACCGACCGCTGCAGCTTCAGCAGCTCGATCTGCAGGGCGCGCTTCGCCTTGTCGTACTGCTTGCGGCTCATGCGGATGTCATAGGGATAGTCCTCGCGCCAGGTATCAACCCTGGAGCCATCGGGCCCGGCCAGGTACGGCCTGCCCTTGCCCCGCTTGATGCGCAGGCCGAGCTGGGCCGCCAGGTCGTCGAGAAATTCTGCGACTTCTGGGGCGGATTTCGTCCCGGCCACGGATCCGCCCAGGGTCGGCCGCAGGGCGGTAACGGGCTGTGGAGCGACACGCGGCGCTGTCACCGGTCCGCGGAGCCCTTGCCTCGTGCATCCTTCACAGCTGAGGTTGTCTTCGAGGCCAAACCCTTGAGCCGATCCGCCGCCTGTGACGCGGCCTCCCCGGCTTGCTTGCCGGCCTTGTGCGCGGCCTCCCCGGCCTGCTTTCCGGCTTTCTGTGCAGCGTCGCCAGCCTGTCGGCTGACCTTCTGCATGGCGTCGTTGTCGGCGTACTTGGCCTTCGCTTGATCGTAGAGGCCGCCGGCCTTGCTCCTGACCTTCGCGACGAGACTCACTTTGCCCTCCGTCCTGCGACGAGAAACCGCTGTCAGTAGTCGCGATCAATGCTCAGAGCTAGATACCCGTCGGGCCAGGCAGCACACCCAGCGGCGGGTACGCCCGGCCGGCACGCTAGCGCGCTAGCGGTCGTTTCCGCCAATTTTAGTAATTTGACCGGATTTCCATTTTGCCGGATATCTAGTACGTAACGATGCTCGATTTCCCACGCAACCGGAAGTTACGCTTGCGCGTCTAGGAGTCGGACAAGTCTTCTTTTCGATCGCCTCGCCTGAGTTGCTCTCGCACTTCATGCGGGAGCGAGCCTCGGGGCGGGCTCTGTTGGGGAGTGATGGATGAGGCACAACGTTTGGCGGTGGCTGTTCTGCGCGGGGGCAGTCACCGCGGCCGGGGCACTGGTGGCCGGCCAGGGATCAGCCGTCGCGGCTCCGGTCCCCACAATCGCGCCGATTGCGGCCGCAGCGGCTTATAAGCCACCGAGTGAGCCCCTGTACTTCGGGGAGACCGGCGCTGCGGTGAAGAGCGTCCAGCGTCGGCTGGCGCAGTTGCACTACTATCCCGGACCCATTGACGGCAGCTACGGAGAGGACACGATCGAGGCTGCCTGGGCCTTCCGCGAGGTCCAGGGTTTGCCCATGAACGAGGTGACGGGCGCCGAGCCGATTAACCGGGCGTTCGAGCGTGCTCTCGTCCATCCCATCAACCCCTACGTCATGATCAAGCATGGTCCGTCCACCAGGGTTGAGATCAACCTGAAGCGCCAGGTGCTGGTGCTGTACAAGGACAACCAGGTCGAACTGATTGCCCACGTCTCAACCGGCGGCGGCTACTACTTCTGCAACCCAGGCGGCGGTGGTTGCGGGTACGCGATCACCCCTGACGGGAACTTTTACGCGTACTCATTCCAGTCCGGCTGGGTCACGGTTCCGCTTGGCACGATGTATAACCCGGTTTGGATCGACCCGGCGGCCGGGGTGGCCATCCACGGCGACATTCCGGCGCCCTGGTACCCCGCCTCGCACGGCTGCATCCGGGTGTGGCTGGATATCGCCGACATTTTCCACAACATGATTACTGTCGGGGGATCGCATCCCACCCCGGTCTACGTCCGGGGAATCGCGCCCTATCAGCCCAGCATCGTCGGCTAGTTCCGGTGCACATCGGCCCGTCCCAGGCTCGCCCGGGGCGGGCCGATGTGATGCTCCTGGCCGATGTGATGCTCCTGGCCGGCAAGCCGGTCAGCGCCGCTTGACCGGCCCCATCCTCGCCAGCCGCAGCCACGTCAGCAGCGCGAAGACCAGGGAGAGCAGCACCATGATCGCCATGTCAAATAGCCATGTGCGCCCGTCGTGATCCCACAACGGGTCGGTCTGGCCGCTCGCGATGGCCGTCGACGGCGCGCCCGCTTCCAGCGTAGGTGCGGCAGCTTCCCTGAGTGCCGGCAGCCGGATCGTCTGGCCGTGGCTGGCCGCAACGGTCACGGCGGTCGGCCCGCTGGCCGACAGCCTCGACGGACCTGAGGCGGTGGGCGGGGTTATTGCGTTCAGGTTCGAGGTCGAGCCGGCAGCCGCGTAGCCCCAGCGCGACGGCGAGATCCAGGAGGCCTGCTCCAGGCCGATCTTGCCGTGCAGCGGGAACACGCCACCGCTGAGGACAACCTGGAACATTACGACCACCACCAGCAGCGGCATCGCCTTGTCTGAGGTATCCACCAGCGCCGAGATGAGGAGTCCGAGTGCCATCGAGGCGACCCCGAGGGCGAACATGGCCAGCATCAGCTCTACCAGCGGCAGGTGCGTCAGCAGCGCGCCGCGGCTGGGGAGCGGCCGCCCGGTCAGCCCGATCCCGACGAGCAGGACGGCCTGCACGCCGCTGAGCACGCCGAGGATCACTAGCTTGGACATCAGGTAGGCCCCGGCAGACAGGCCCGCCGCGCGCTCCCTGGAGTAGACCGATCTTTCCTTGACGATCTCCCAGATAGCGTTGGCAGTTCCGCTGAGGCACGCCCCGACGGCGAGCACGAGCAACAACGAGGTCGCGTCCACGTTGTTGGGGCCGGTTAGTCCCTTCGGGGCTGGGATCACCCTGACCAGCAGCCCAAGCGCCACCGGCAGTCCGGCGAGCACGCCCAGGAATAGCCGGTCGGATGCGATGACGGACAGGTACCGGCGGCTCAGCGTGTACAGGTGGGACAACCCGCTCCTGGTCTTGGGCGCCGTCGTCGGGGCCTGCCGAGAGGCCGCGGGCGGTGCGGCGGCGGCGCTCAACTCGGCGGTGACGTAGCGGGTGTAGTACGGCGATGACCGGAACTCGGCTGCCCAGTCCCGGCCGGGCTGCGTCTCGAATGCCTGGAATACCTCCGCCCAGCCATCCTTGC
This sequence comes from Streptosporangiaceae bacterium, assembly GCA_030040195.1. Lineage (GTDB taxonomy): Bacteria > Actinomycetota > Actinomycetes > Streptosporangiales > Streptosporangiaceae > JAJYUU01. The sequence goes on from JASHUE010000122.1 coordinate 9,943, forward strand.
CGAAATGGCGCAGGCCGTCGGCGGGCGGCCCGAAGAAAGCCACTTTGCCGCCGGGTACCAGGACGAGGAGCCGGTCGCACAAATGCAGATTGGCCACACTGTGCGTGACCACGATGACCGTGCGGCCATCGTGGGCGAGGTTGGCCATCTGCTCCATGACCGACTTGTCCAGGCCGGGATCCAGTCCCGACGTCGGCTCGTCCAGGAACAGCAGCGACGGCTTGGTCAGCAGCTCCAGGGCCACATTGACACGCTTTTGCTGGCCCCCCGACAGCGCCGACGTGCGGGTATCGGCGTGCGCGGAGAGAGACAGCTCGCGCAGCACTTCGTCGATGCGGCGCTTGCGTTCCGGCTTGCTCGTATCCCGCGGGAAGCGCAGCCGGGCCGCGAACTCCAGGGCCCGCCTGACCGTCAGCTGCGTGTGCAGGATGTTCTCCTGCGGGACCAGGCCGATGCGGTGGCGAAGCTCCGCGTA